>NZ_VPBV01000063.1:0-1808 GCF_013418545.1 Acinetobacter sp. YH12136 | reverse complement strand
TTGTGCTGGCGACCATAGCAAGAGTGAACCACCTGATCCCTTCCCGAACTCAGAAGTGAAACCTCTTCGCGCTGATGGTAGTGTGGGGTTACCCATGTGAGAGTAAGTCATCGCCAGCTCATTATTCAAAGCCCCCTTGACATAAACGTCAAGGGGGCTTTTTTATACGGAAAGGAAAATATTAAGAAGAAAAGTAGAAGAAAGAAGTTTAAAAGTAAGCATCCGGCTAACACAGCCTTACCAAGCGATCCTATAAGCCTTAATTTAGTTCCCACCTAAAAACAAGTGGGGACTTAATCCATGAACATGGATATATATTCAGCAACACCTCCTGTTGCTAAAAAACGCAGAACATACAGCAAAGAATTCAAACTCAGTATTGTCAATGCCTGTAAAAATCCTAATACCTCGATCGCTTCGGTCGCACTGCAACATAGTATTAATGCCAACCTTGTCAGTCGTTGGATCAGGATCTTCAGCCATCATGAGGGTGCCGTGCAGGATCCTACTCATGTGAATCCAGCATTTATTGCTTTGCCTTACACTGCTGAAATCAGCCAACCTATTGATGAGAGGATCACGTTGTGTATCACCGTGCCTCATACGAATAATGATATTCAGCTAAAATGGCAGACATCAGAAATACCTGTCTTGGCAGAATTACTCAAGGCACTTGCAACATGATCCGCATTGATGAAATCTGGTTGTCTACTCAGCCCATGGACATGCGTGCAGGTATGGATACGACCATGGCTCAGGTGGTGAGAGCCTTTGGCTACATCAAACCGCATTGTGCTTACCTGTTCTGTAATAAACGTGGCCATCGCATGAAAGTGTTGGTACATGATGGACTGGGCATCTGGCTGTGTGCCCGGCGGCTGGAACAGGGCAAATTTCACTGGGCTCAAGTTAACCAAGGTGAAACCGTGGCCCTCAGCCCGGAACAGTTACAGGCACTGATCCAAGGTTTGCCCTGGCAGCGCATTGGACGACAGCAGGTGGTGACGATGCTTTAAACCAGGCTGTTCCATTCTGCTATTCTCCAAACGTTCTATTTCATTCTTCTCATGACCTCAGGCATACTGCGGTCATGAATACGCTGCCTGACTTAAGCCAACTGACCCATGAACAACTGCTGGAATTCACCAGACAGTTGGCAATGCAGCATCAGTCTCTAGCACAATCTAAACAACAACTGGAACAATCAAATCAGCAATTAGATGCCAGAGTTCAACATCTTGAAGTCACCAATCAGCAATTAGATTCTAAAGTTCAACATCTTTCTATTCTCAATCAAAAATACGAGCATGAACTCGCACTATTTAAACAGCACAAATTCGGCAGTAAAAACGAACATCTCACTGCAAAACAAATCCACCTGTGGGATGAAGCGGTTGAAGAAGATATTGCCGCGGTTGATCTAGAACTGGAACGGCTAAATGCAGATAAAACCGATGCAGTGACACACAAAGCCACAGTCAACAAACCTAAACGTCGACCACTGCCAGATCATCTACACACCATCCGTATTGAGCATGAACCTGCATCAACCCAATGCAGTTGTGGCTGCCAGTTACGTCGTATCGGCGAAGATGTCAGTGAAAAACTGCATTTCAGACCGGCACAGTTCTACAAGGAACAGCATGTGCGTGGTAAATGGGTCTGTGATCAGTGTGACACTCTGACTCAGCAAGCGATGCCTGCCTATGTGATTGATAAAGGCATTGCTTCACCTGAACTGCTCAGCCATGTGCTGGTATCGAAGTATGCCGATCATTTGCCGCTGTACCGTCAACGTCTGATCTATC
>NZ_VPBV01000062.1:0-1881 GCF_013418545.1 Acinetobacter sp. YH12136 | reverse complement strand
AGTGACTTTAGTGTGCCGCAGCAAGCGGCGTAAGAGATGAGGGTATGGCCCCTCGCTATCGGCTTGCAGGAGCAGGTAGCAAACCACCATAAGCGGCTTGGATCAAAAGTCCCGGTCGTGAGCGTTATGGAAAAGGCATCGTAGAGATGTCAGGTAAGAATTAGGAAGGCGAACAACAGTGAACTGCCGTTCAAGTGTCGAAAGTACTCAAATGACATCAAAACCGGGGATGGAAGTTACCCCGCGATTAGTTTGGCCGTTACCTGCTTACGGGCCATTCGGTGTCCGGCGTAGAGGCAGCGCGATCCTAATTCAGGCTCTTACGTTGAACTGCGGGAACCTTCGGTGGCGATGTCAAGCGAAAGGCACAAGCTCAAAAGGCAAGGCTGATAATAGCAATGCGTCACCAAGGGGCGGAGCAACTCGTAGTAGTGTTGAAGTTACTGTAATGGTAATGGAGCGAAGGGGTTGCATTATCCAGGTCTACGGATTTGTCAACTGTGCAAGCAGGAGGAGCAAAACTTTATGACCAAACCATTTAATATTCCTAAAGCGTTAATCTGGGAGGCATTTAAAAAAGTCAAAGAGAATGGTGGCGCTCCAGGCGTTGATCATGAATCTATTGAGCAATTCGAAAAGCATTTAAAGAACAACCTATACAAACTATGGAATCGACTTTGTTCTGGCAGTTATTTTCCACCGCCAGTTAAGGCTGTTCCGATTCCAAAGAAGTCAGGTGGCGTGCGTATACTAGGTATTCCAACAGTTGCAGATCGAGTCGCGCAAACAGCAGTTAAGCTCTTATTAGAGCCGAAAATTGATCCATTATTTCATCCAAACTCATATGGATATCGTCCGGGGCGTTCTGCCCATGATGCAATTGCGATAGTGAGGAGACGAAGTTGGGATTATGACTGGGTTGTGGAATTTGATATCAAAGGTCTCTTTGATAACATCGACCATGATTTACTCATGCGTGCACTCAAGAAACACTGTGAAATTCCATGGATTCTTTTATATGTGCAACGTTGGTTAAAAGCACCAATGCAACACATAAATGGCCATCTTTTAGAAAGGAATCGCGGCACACCACAAGGTGGTGTTGTGAGTCCTTTATTGGCGAATTTATTTATGCATTATGCTTTTGATATGTGGATTACGAAACATCTTCAAAGTGTACGGTTCTGCCGTTATGCAGATGATGGCGTAATTCATTGTCGGAGTTTATCTCAAGCCAAACTTGTTTTACAAAAGATCGATGCACGATTTCGTGAATGTGGTCTCGAATTGCATCCAGACAAGACAAAGATTGTTTATTGCCAAGATATTAATCGTCGTAAAGCATATCCCGATGTTCAATTTACTTTTCTCGGGTACACGTTTAGGCCCCGTAAGGCTGTGGACAAGTATAAAAGAGTTTATGTAAATTTCTCTCCTGCAGTCAGTCGTGATGCACTTAAAGCAATGCGACAGACTATTCGGAAATGGCATCTACATCTGATGTGTAATCGCGAATTAAGTGATTTATCTGCAATATTCAATCCAATTCTTCAAGGTTGGCAGCAATACTATGGTCGATTCCATGGTTCAGCAATGTCAGCGATCTGGCAACACATGAATGCTTATCTTATACGCTGGATGAGGCGTAAGTATAAAAACTTGGCCCGTCATAAAAGACGGGCTAGATATGCCTTAGGGCGACTTGCGCGTGATTTTCCAAATGCCTTTGTGCACTGGAAAATGGGATGTTTACCATCGGTTGGATAATGGGAGCCGGATGAGCTGAGAGGTTCATGTCCGGTTCTGCGAGGGGCTAAGGGTGAAATTCCCTTGGTCTACTCACCCGTATATTCAAACTCATTCAGGCTGGGTCTATACCGC
>NZ_VPBV01000061.1:0-2052 GCF_013418545.1 Acinetobacter sp. YH12136 | reverse complement strand
CGGGCGCTGGATTAGGAAATTCGAAGGTGTGGTGGATGAAGGTAAGTTCGTGATCTTGGATGAATATACTCTGCTAGAGAGCTTGCCGGATAATCTATTTGCAATATTTGGTGACCCGATTCAATCCAACACAAAAGTGGTCCGGAGTGCAGATTACACTTGCAACAGAAGTAAGCGCTTTGGGCGGAGCACAGCCCTATTCCTTCGTGAGTTGGGCTTTGATGTTGTTGCGGAAGCAGACGACGAAGTCGCTGTAGCCAATATCTACCAAGTGGATCCGGTAGAGCAGGTAGTTTACTTCGAGCAAGAAGTAGGGTGCTTGCTGAGAGCACACTACGTTGAGTGCAAGCACTACACTGAGATAGTGGGGCAAACTTTTGAGAAAGTCACATTCGTGAGTGGTGAGAGTAATCTTAGTTCAAACAGGGTAGCTGCGTATCAGTGCATGACCAGGCATCGAAGCAAATTGTTGATACTAACTCCAGATGCCACTTTCACCGCCGCCTGATTACACCAAAGTACTTTTCTGCGCTTGTGTAGGTGTTGCTTTGTCTGTAATTGTGCATCTGAGCACTCGTAGCACTTTACCGTTTGTAGGGGACAATATTCACTCACTCCCGCACGGGGGCATCTACCGGGACGGCACAAAACAAATTGCCTACTGCAGCCCAAAGGGATTGAATTCCATTGAAAAACTGTCTCAGAGTGCCTTCAGCCCTTGGTCCATTGTGCTGTTCTTGATTGCCCTAATTGCGATCTCACACTGGGTTGATAGCAAGAGGTGTGCTCGATGTTCGAACTTCCACGCCTAGCTTTGTACTTTGCAATCATTGTGGTGACTTTCCTCGGGTGTGAATTGGCTTTGAAAGCTCCAAAAAGCAGACAGGGTTGTACTGTGGTGATTACAGGGGAATCTGTGAAAATCATTGGGTGTGAGTTCACCGAAAGTTTTATTGAATACGCTAAGAACCTTAAGCTCGCCAATCACTGGTAGGCCCTTAGGTTGTTGGGCGGTGATCTGAATAAACGATGGCTGACGACAAGAAGGGAAAATCTATGGATGTCGCTACTTCAAGCATCCCTACGCCTAAGCCCCAAGCCGCACCAACAGGCGGTGCGCAAGAAACAGGCAACTCGGAGCAATTCATGGAAAGCAGGATAATGAAACTGCTGGAACTCCTGCGTGCAGAAAGGAGCTCCTCTAGAATCACGAATGCTAGTTTCGAGATTGGCAGGCCGAACTTGCAGCCCACTGAGGACATGAGGTACGACCCCGGGAACATCTACAGCCGACCTTCCATAGACATGCTGTACAAACTGAAACCGAGAGCAGTCTCTAATAACCTCGCCACACCTGAGGATATGGCAAGAGTTACCGTGGCGATTGAGGGTTTGGGCGTACCTACAGAGTTCGTCTCCATGATCATCATTCAAGCTGTGATCTACTGTAAGAGCACGAGCAGTTCTGTGTTTCTAGACCCGAGAGGCACGTTCGAGTACCCTGGGGGAGCGATAACTGCCGATTCTGTGCTTGCGGTCATGAAGAGAGATGCGAATACCTTAAGGAGAGTGTGCAGACTGTACGCACCAATCGTGTGGAATCACATGCTAGTGCACGATGATCCACCCTCAGATTGGCAGGCAATGGGGTTCCAGAAGAATGAGAGATTTGCGGCATTTGACTTTTTCGACTATGTCGAGAATCCAGCGGCTATCCAGCCGTTGGAGGGCTTAATCAGGCTGCCAACTCCGCAGGAGAAGATTGCACATGACACCCACAAAGACATTGCTTTGAGGAAGGCTAATCGGAACGAGACGTATGCGAATACCAGCGTGGAGATTACCGGGGGCAGACTTGGGCCAGAGTTAATTCGGGATCACAACAATGCGAATAACAAGCGGCAATGAGGCTTAGTTCAAAGGTGTTGAGGAAGGTGCTGGTTGGTGTGTTCAAGCGTCACTATGGCTTAGGGCCAAGGCGTGAGTATGATGACATAGCTAGTGTGATAATTAGTAAATTAGAGCCCCCTGAGGTAGGTCTGTCGACGTACG
>NZ_VPBV01000060.1:0-2304 GCF_013418545.1 Acinetobacter sp. YH12136 | reverse complement strand
AAAAATAAACTTATATGGCACTTGCGTAATTCACGACAAAATGTGTCAAGTTTTGAAGAAGAGATGCAGTACTCAAGAATAGCAAGGAACTACACGGAGATGAAAAGCAGGAGGAAAATATTAAAAATGGGTGGTTTTAATAAAAAAAAGAGATGAATAACGCTTGTTACTCATCTCTCAGATAATGGGGGTGTTGAAATAGTGTTAGAAGGACTGCTCCAGACTTTCCAGTTCCATCATTAGTTCCAGCATCTGTTCTTCGGCTGTTTCCAGTTTGGCTTTCAGCTCAGTTTGCTCATTCATCAGTTTGAGCAAATCATTTTTACGTGAGGCATCATATAAAGCACTATCTCCGAGCAAGCTTTGAATTTCAGCCAGTCGCGGCGTAACCTTTGAAATCTGTGTTTCACATTTTTCGATATTTTTACGAATCGGGCGGCTCAGTTCCCGCTGGCGTGCCGCTTCCTTACGCTGTGCTTCTTTGTCCAGTCTGGAAATGGTTGCTTTGACTTCGACCTGAGATTTCACCGGCTCGGCTGGCTTCTGCCCGTTTTTGATCATCTCAATGCGGGCCTGACGTAACCAGTCGGCATAAGCGGTCAGATCACCGTCAAATTCACGGCATTGACCATTATGTACCAGCAGCAATTCATCACAGACACTGGCAATCAGCTGGCGCTCATGCGATACCAGCACCACAGCACCTTCAAAATCCTGCAAGGCCATGGTCAATGCATGACGCATATCCAGATCTAAATGGTTGGTCGGCTCATCCAGAATCAACACGTTTGGACGCTGCCAGACAATCAATGCCAGAGCCAGACGGGCACGTTCACCGCCTGAGAAACTTTCACTTGGCGTATCCATGCGTTCGCCGCTAAAACCAAAACTGCCCAGGAAAGAACGCAGGCTGGCTTCACTGATTTTTTTATCGGCAATACGGGCCAGCTGTAACATCGGGCTGGCATTGCCATCCAGTGCATCCATTTGGTGTTGGGCAAAGTAGCCAATATTGAGCAGTTCTGAATCTTTACGCAGACCCTGAAGCAATTTTAAATCACCGACCAGCGATTTAATCAGGGTGGATTTACCGGCACCATTCATCCCGAGCAAACCAATCCGGCTGCTTGGCGTGATCTGTAAATTGACATTGGTGACAATCAGCTTGTCACCATAACCAATATCGGCATGTTCCAGTTGCAATAAAGGCGAACTCATTTTGGTCGGTTCACGGAAACTGAAGGTAAATGGTGTATCAACATGGGCAGCAGACAGTTCCTGCATACGCTCCAGCTGTTTGATCCGGCTCTGTGCCTGCTTGGCTTTGGTGGCTTTCGCTTTAAAACGGTCAATATATTTTTGCAGATGTGCGCGGGTTTCCAGCTGCTTTTCATAAGCCTGTTGCTGCTGCGCCAGACGTTCACTGCGGGTGCGCTCGAAGGTCGAGTAGTTACCGGTATATAAAATCAGTTCCTGATTTTCAATATGTAAAATATGATCGGTAATCGCATCGAGGAAATCCCGGTCATGCGAAATCAGCACCAGCGTACCTTCATAGGCTTTCAGCCAGTCTTCGAGCCAGAGAATGGCATCCAGGTCTAAATGGTTGGTCGGTTCATCAAGAAGGAGTAAATCGGAACGGCTCATCAGGGTACGCGCCAGATTCAGGCGCATGCGCCAGCCACCAGAAAAACTTGAAACATCCAGTTGGGATTGATGTTCAAAAAAGCCCAGACCGGCCATCAGTTGCGAAGCTTTGGCCGGCGCAGAATAACCTGAAATTTCATCAAAACGGCCATATAAATGGGCCAGTTCTGCATCATCCAGCTGATCTGGCTGCTCCAGTTTCTGTTGAATATCCCAGTATTCTTCATCGCCGGACAAGACGAAATCAATGGCTTTCATATTCAGCGCTTTGATTTCCTGCGCCATATGCGCCACGGTCCATACCGCAGGACGGGTCAACGAACCGGTGTCTGACTCCATGCCACCAAGCAAAGCTGAAAACAGGGTCGATTTCCCGGCACCATTGACACCGGTTAGGCCAATTTTCCATCCTGGGTGTAACTGCATCGACGCTTTTTGAAATAAAACACGTCCACCGCGACGTATAGATAACTGGTCTAACTGAATCATTGAGAAATCAAAGCTAAGAAATAAGATGCGCCTATTCTAAAGGAAAGCCTTGTGAAAATGAAAAATCTTGCGACTTTTACTGAAATGAGCCAGCTTTTAAATATTGTGAATTTATATATTATGGACGAATAAGTTGAGTATAAGCTCTATTTTCAGCATTAACAGTTG
>NZ_VPBV01000005.1:0-117395 GCF_013418545.1 Acinetobacter sp. YH12136 | reverse complement strand
TTAATCCAGTCAGCAAAGCTGAATGGCTTGGATCCGTATGCCTATTTAAGTGATGTGCTGAAAAGGTTACCGACACATAAAGTGACCCAGATTGAAGAGTTACTGCCACACTGCTGGAAACCTAAATCGAATTAAAATTGGTATGGGATTCAGCGGACGCTTACGTTTAAAACAATATATTTACAATAATAAATTATGTGAAAAATATAGCATATATCAAAATATCATAAATTACTGCAAGTCTATTTAGTCGAATTTATCTACAACTTTAGTCTAGGTTTTTAAGAAAATTAACCAGAGTTAAGTTTTTGCTGTAGACAAAAAGTGAATATTGATTCATTTTATATACAAAAGTGAATAACCATTCATTTTTTATAAAATAAAAAGCTCACAATTGGAGGTGAGGGAAAAATGACAGCAACAACAATGAATGTGAATGCTGTAGTGGATCAAGCAAAGTTTAAACCTTTTCATTTAAAAATTGTACTTTGGTGCGTATTTGTCGTTATTTTTGACGGTTATGATTTGGCGATTAACGGTGTGGCTTTACCACTACTGATGCAAGAATGGAATATGACGGCTGTACAGGCAGGTATGCTTGCGAGTACGGCACTGGCAGGCATGATGTTTGGCGCCATGCTGTTTGGCATGTTGGCAGACAAAATTGGCCGTAAAAATGTCATATTAATTTGTGTGACGTTATTTAGTGGCTTTACTTTTTGGGGCGGCTTTGCATCCAACCCAACAGAGTTTGGTATTTTACGTTTTATTGCAGGTTTAGGGATTGGCGGGGTATTGCCTAACCTCGTGGCTTTAACCTCTGAATATGCACCACAAAAAATGCGTAGTACCTTAGTTACCACCATGTTCAGCGGCTATGCCGTGGGCGGCATTATGGCAGCCTTACTTGGTGCATGGTTGACGCCTAGCTTTGGCTGGGAAGTGATGTTCTATATTGCGGGATTACCGTTACTTATTTTGCCTTTATTGTGGTTTTTCTTACCAGAATCTTTAACTTTTTTGGTGAAAAAACAGCAACATGAAAAAGCGCGTCACATCGTCCAGCAAATTAGCCCACAAGAAAATATCAGCCCACAAACACAATTTGTATTAAATGAAGTACAAACCGCAGATGCCTCAATTGCAGCCTTATTTAAAAATAACCGTGGCATGAGTACTTTGCTGTTTTGGTGCTGCTTCTTTATGTGTTTGTTGATGGTTTATGCTTTGGGCAGTTGGTTGCCAAAACTGATGATGGCAGCAGGTTATTCGCTGGGTAACAGTTTAATGTTCTTAATGGCGATGAACATTGGTGCTGTGATCGGAACCATCAGTGGCGGGATTTTAGCAGACCGTTTCCACTTAAAACCTGTGATTATTGGCATGTTTTTATTGGGCGCATTCTCTCTAGTGGGTCTAGGCTTTAATTCACCACAGCCTGTGATTTATTTATTGGTGGGCTTAGCAGGTGCTTCTGCCATTGGCAGCAGTATTTTATTGTATAGCTTTGTTGCTCAGTATTATCCACTTACGATTCGTTCTACAGGTATCGGCTGTGCTTCTGCAGTGGGGCGTGTCGGTGCGATTGTAGGCCCTATTATTATTGGCGTACTTTTGGGCATGGATTTACCACATAAAATGAACTTTTTGGCGGTGGCGATTCCTGCAGTGATTGGTGCAATTGCAGTAGCACTGATTCGTTTACAAAGTACATCACAGGTGGTGAGTGAGCCAAGCGTGGTTAAAAAAGCCAGCCGATCTTATAGTTAATTGATCGTTAGTGTTTTGGGACTTTGAAATTAAGGAGCATTGCTCCTTAATTTTTTGCCTATTCACTTTGTAGAAGATTTAAGTAAGAAAGTGTGTATCGCTACATTTCTACTGTGCACGAGGTACATTTCATTGATTATGATGTCTTGATTAGCACAAGCAAAGATTGAATGAATAGAGGAGCAATTAGGATGCTCAAGATAAATCGGCAATACTATGGATTTATATGTCTAGTTGTATTGGGTTTAACTACAGGGTGTAATGCGCAAGTTGAGCCGAAACAGAACACGGCTGCTTTAGAGTCAAAATCAACTTCTGCACAAAATTTACAACGCTATCAAATACAGCCAATTGCAGATTTTAATGAGCCGTGGGCATTGGCAGAATTACCCGATGGACGCCTATTAATTACAGAAAAAGCGGGGAAATTAAAACTTTTTGATCCAAAAACAGGTCAAAGCTTAGATGTTCAAGCTATCCCTGAAGTCGCCTATGGCGGACAAGGTGGTTTGGGTGATGTCATTTTAGATCCTGAATTTCAACAGAATCAGCAGATTTATTTAAGTTATGCCGAAGTGGGTACGGGTGGTTACGGTGCAGTCGTGATTCGGGGCAAGCTTGTATTAGATGCTAAACCCACGCCAAAACTCACCGAAACTCAAAGAATCTGGCAGCAAGTGCCGAAAGTATCGGGACAAGGACATTATGCGCATCGTATAAAGTTTGGGGCAGATGGCAAATTATGGATAAGTTCTGGTGAGCGACAAAAGTTTGAACCTGCTCAGGATTTAAAATCTAATTTAGGTAAAATTTTACGTTTAAATACAGATGGTACAACACCTTTAGACAATCCATTTCAAACACATGGAGAGATTGCCAAGCAAGTCTGGAGTTTGGGGCATCGCAACCCTTTAGGCATGGCATTCGATTCTACAGGGCAGCTTTGGGTTGCAGAAATGGGACCTAAAGGGGGTGATGAGTTGAATCTGATTGTCAAGGGCGAAAACTATGGCTATCCGTTGGTGTCGAACGGTGATCATTATAATAGTTTGCCAATTCCAGACCATGCGACTCGTCCTGAATTTACAGCCCCAGTGCTGGATTGGACGCCTGTCATCTCTCCCTCAAGTTTGATGTTTTATACGGGAGATGTATTTCCACACTGGAAGCATAAAGCCATTCTTGGTGGTTTATCTTCAAAAGCAATTATTGTGGTGGATACGCAAGCACAGCCTGTTCGGGAGTTACAGCGTATCGAGATGGGTCAGCGGATTCGTGGCGTACTTCAAGCACAGGATGGCAATATTTGGGTGATTGAAGATGGTCAATCTGCCAGATTGCTTAAATTGGTGGCTCCATAAAATAAATTTCTTCAGGTCTAAACTTATTTCAAAGTAGGACAAAAAACAAATAGAAAAAAGCCCCAACATCATGTCGGGGCTTTTTCAGATTTATGTTTAGGTATTACTCCTGTTATACCTTTCAGCGTCCTGCCGTTATATTATTTATTATTGTTATTCTTGCTTTTAGAAACATCCTGTTTCTGTATGTGTTAAATATAAAATGAAAGCTGATCTTTGCCTAGCGTCAATTTTCTGCAGTGCATGTAAGCTAAAACGTACAACGATATATCGGTAAAATATAGATCAATAAACTGGATTTATTTAATTTTAAGTATTTGATTATATTTAATAATTATCTTATTCAATAAAAAATCTCCCAAATTCATTTTCTTGTACTTGGGAGATTTGAACAGCAGAAAGATGCAGTAAGTATGCAAATTGATTACATCAACTTAATACCTTGTTGTCCTGCTGGGGTCACTCTAAAGATTTCAACTTCAAAGGTAATATTTTTACCCGCTAAAGGGTGGTTAAAGTCTACTTCAGTCACATCATCGTTGACAGATTTCACCACGCCATAGAGGCTTTGTTTGGCTTTATCTTCAAATTCAATCATGTGTCCTTCAACTGGATGTTGCTCAAATTTAACCGTATCAAAAGTTTGTACGTTTTCAGGATTCCATGGACCAAATGCTTCTTCAGGTGGAAGACTCACGGTACGACGGTCACCTGCACGTAAACCAAATAATGACTTTTCAAAACCAGGTAATAGGCTGCCATCGCCCATGACCAAACTTACAGGTTCAGCGCGGCTACGGGTGTTGTCAATTTCTACACCATTTTCAATGGCGACAGAAAAGTGCAATTCGACTTTTGAGCCATCTTCAATACGAGTTTCATCATTTGGATTAATAATTTCAGTCATGTTGCGCCTGCGCTCGTTCAATTCGGTGCTTTTCTAGGAAAAACGTATCAATTAACAGCAGAATGGTGCCAAGTGTGATGGCACTGTCTGCAATATTAAAGGCAGGGAAGTGGCTGTTGTTGTAGTACACGTGAATAAAATCGACCACGTAGCCAAGACTGACCCGATCAATTAAATTCCCAATCGCACCGCCTAAAATCAAGGCAATCGCCAAAGGCAGTACGATGACATTTTTTGGCATACGCATTAGCCAAAATACAAAAATTACAGACACTAAACCTGCCAGTGAGGTAAAGAAATAACGTTGCCATCCACCTGCATCGGACAAGAAACTAAAGGCAGCGCCATAGTTATGCAGTAAAGTCCAATTCAAAAAGGGCAATACAGGCACTGGATCTGCGTAATTCAGATGCGATACTGCAATCCATTTGGTCCATTGGTCGAGAATAATCGCGACAATGGACAAGCCCACCCACCATAAATTATGTGGATAGAACTGGAATAAGCCCTTTTTGTGTTGTGGATTAGGCATATTTTCTCTCTTCGCCTTGACCTGTTGGAAGGTTGATAATACAACGTGAGCACAAACCTGGATGTGCAGAATGTGTATTCACATCAGGGAGTACATGCCAGCAACGTACACATTTTTCGCCATCTGCTGCAGAAACTTTCACGTTCAAGCCATCTAAATCAGAGGCTTCACCTTGTGCAGCATCAAAGCCATTCACAACCACTTGTGAGGTAATCAGGACAAAACGTAGCTCATCGCCTAGTTTATCCAATACGGCTTTGAGTTCGTCATTCGCCCAAAGTTCAACTTTAGCAGATAAGTTGGAACCGACTGTTTTGGCGGTACGTGCAGCTTCAATGAATTTATTGACGGCAGATTTAACAGCGATCAGGGTTTGCCATTCCGCTTCTGCCAGTATGTTGGCTTCAGAAGCCACTGGGATGTCATACCATTCTGCAGTGAAGACATATTTTTCTGATTGCTCAGGAATTAGCGGCCATGCTTCTTGTGCAGTAAAGCTTAAGATTGGCGCCATCCAACGAACGAAAGCCTGAACCAAGTGATACAAAGCAGTTTGTGCAGAATGACGTGCTTGCGAGTCTGCTTTGGTGGTGTACTGACGGTCTTTGATGATATCGAGGTAGAAACCACCCAAGTCATTAATACAGAAGTTGGTCAGCGCACTGGTTACGATATGGAAGTTCATATCTTCATAGGCTTGCTGAATGGTTTTCTGTACTTCTGCGGCACGTTGCAGGATGTATTGATCCAGTGCAATCAACTGATCTACAGGCAGAGCATCTGTAGCGGGTTTGAAACCATTTAAGTTAGCCAACAAGAAACGCAAAGTATTACGGATACGACGATAACCGTCAGAGGCACGGCTAAAGATTTCCTTACCTGCGGTCATTTCATAGCGGTAATCTGCCGATGCAATCCAGAAGCGTAAGCCGTCTGCACCCATGTCTTTAATAATGTCTTGTGGAGTAATGATGTTACCCAACGATTTCGACATTTTGCGACCTTTTTCATCCACTACAAAGCCGTGGGTTAACAAGCCTTTGTATGGTGCGCGTTCATTGATCGCAATTGAGGTGAGCAATGAAGACTGGAACCAGCCACGGTGTTGGTCTGAACCTTCAAGATATAAATCGGCTGGGTCTTGTAACTCTTCACGCTCACGTAGAACTGCATAATGCGTCGTACCTGAGTCGAACCAAACGTCTAAGGTGTCGCGTACTGCATTGTAGTGCTCGGCATCCTCGCCAATGAAGTCTTTGGCTTCACGGTTGTACCAACCATCAATCCCTTCTTGTTCGATCAGTTTTGCAACTTCTTCGATCAATTCAGGTGTGCGTGGGTGCAATTCGTTGGTATCTTTGTGTACAAAGAATGGAATTGGCACACCCCAAGTACGCTGACGTGAAATACACCAGTCTGGGCGACCTTCAATCATCGCTTGGATACGGTTTTTACCCCAATCAGGTACAAAGCTGATGTCATTTTCAATCGCATTCAGTGCGCCTTGACGTAAACCTTTGGCATCCATGCTGATAAACCATTGTGGTGTAGCGCGGAAAATAATTGGAGTTTTATGACGCCAGCAGTGCGGATAGCTGTGTTTGATTGGGTGATGTGCCCACAGCTTATTGTTTTCTGCCAAAGTCGCAATAATTTGTGGATTGGCTTTGTAGATGTGTTCGCCTGCAAAGATTGGTGCAGTAGGTAAATATACGCCATTGCCACCGACAGGATTGTCAACTTTTAGGTTGTATTGTAAGCCAACTTTATAGTCGTCCACACCATGTCCAGGCGCGGTATGTACTGCACCTGTACCGCTTGTTGCGGTCACGTGTTCACCTAAAATCACAGGTACTTGGCGTGCTTGAATCAGTGGATGTTGTAAGATCAGGTTTTCGAGTTTGTCACCTGTGAAGTCAGCCAATACTTCATAGCTGCTAAAGCCATAGCGTTCAGTTGCTGACAGTACCAATTCTTTGGCCAAAATAAAGTTTTGTGGTGCTTTTTCATCGGCACGTGCCTTCACCAATTGGTATTCAATTTCGGCATGTAATGCAACGGCTTGGTTCGCAGGTAAAGTCCACGGTGTAGTCGTCCAAATGACGATGTCAGTGGCATCATTCACTTGCACATCCAAACGTGCAGATAAATCGGCTAAATCGACCACAGCAAAACCGACATCAATTGCATCGGATTTTTTATCTTCATATTCAACTTCGGCTTCTGCCAATGCAGAACCACAGTCCAAACACCAGTTCACAGGTTTAAGACCCGGTTCAATATGACCTGCTTTGGCAATTGCACCCAATGAACGCACGATATCGGCTTCTTGCTTGAAGTTCATGGTGAGGTAAGGATTGTCCCAATCACCAAATACACCCATACGCACGAAGTCTTTTTTCTGTAATTCGACTTGGGTGTAAGCATATTCGCGACAGGCTTTACGGAAAGTCGAAGCATCGACTTTTACACCCACCTTACCCACTTTTTCTTCTACTTTAAGTTCAATTGGTAAACCGTGACAGTCCCAACCCGGAACGTAGGGTGCGTCAAAACCATCCATGACACGGCTTTTAATAATAATGTCTTTCAGGACTTTATTGACCGCGTGACCCAAGTGAATTTGACCATTGGCATACGGAGGGCCATCGTGAAGCACATATTTTTTCTTGCCAATACGCGATGCACGAATCTGCTGATAAATGTTGTCGGCATACCACTCTTCTAACCATTTCGCTTCACGTACTGCGAGATTTGCTTTCATTGCAAATTCAGTACCTGGGAGGTTTAGCGTGGCTTTATAATCCACTGCATTTTCAGGAGTTTGCTTATCGCTCATGCAAGTTGTCTTCCAGTTGAATCAGCCCATGGACTGACGCGTTTTACATTAAATATTTAGGGTAAATTAAAAAGGGAAATTTGGATGATCTTGTCGAAATTCAAGAAGTTTTTCAACATCATCATCAATTCCCGCTTTGAGTGCTTCAAGCGAAGGGTAATTTTTTTCGCCATGTAAATAGTTTAAAAATGTGACCCGCATTAATAAGCCATACAGATTAGCAGAAACATTGGGGAAATGTACTTCTAATCGCCATTCGGGCTGTACTTGTTGGATGGCTGGGCGCGTACCTACATGCCCTGCACCAAACAGACTGTTCGGGCTGTAGCCTGCAACACCCGTTTTGTGAGGATGATCGTGTTTGACTTTTTCGCTTAAAGCGGTGGTTTCACAGACCACTTCAACGCCATAAATGCCATTTAAGCAGGGTTTATGGCGGTTTAAGCGTACATTAATGGTTGGAAAATCAAGTGTGCGACCAATTTGATCGCCATATTGGACGCGCCCTGTAATGCTATATGGGCGTCCAAGCAGTTTGGCTGCCAGTGCCAAATCACCTGCTTGTAAAGTTTGACGAATACGAGTTGAGCTAACACGCTCACCATTCAGTTCAATGGTGTTTAAATTGGTGACCTGAAAGCCATAGTTGCGTAAAAATTCGCTATTGCCTTGGCGGTTTTTACCAAAATGGAAGTCATCGCCCAAGACCAAATGCGAGGCATTCAGGCTATTTTTTAAAAGTTTTGCAAAGGCTTCGGCACTTAAACTGCGGAAATGATTGTCAAATTTCGCTACTGCAATGTAGTCGACGCCCAATTCGGTCAGATATTCGACTTTTTCCCGCAACGAGCTGATGCGTGGTGGGGCATCGTAGCCTTTAAAAAATTCCAATGGTTGAGGTTCAAACAGCATCACCACGGTTTTGAGTTGTTGCGCCGCAGCAACTTCTTTGAGCTGTTGAATCATCGCCTGATGACCGACATGCACACCATCAAAATTGCCAATGGTCACGGCAGTTTGGGCGAGGTCGGTGGTTGAAGATAAAGCATTCAGGCGGAGCAGCTGCATGATCGGATGAAAGTTGAAAATTTGTAAGGGCTATATATTGCCATATTCTCGCGCTTTCGTCTTGCTGTTGTGTTTTTAACCTGAAAAATTATCTGAAAATCAGGCAAAATCCGACTATTTGAGCGCTAAAGGTGAACTGGATTTGCACCGCGTCAGATTTTCTTTTCTAATGTGCCCAGTTTCAATGATCTGTACGAGTAAATAGTGATGAATTCTGATTTCGCTTTAATTATGGCATTGCCCAGTGAGTCTAAAGGCTTGTTTGAGCAGGCTGGGATTCAGGTGCATTACAGTGGCATTGGCAAGGTCAATGCTGCATTTAAAGCCTTTGAAGTGATTCAAAAGACAGGTTGTAAAACTTTATTGAATTTAGGCACAGCTGGCAGCTCACATTTTGATGCACATGCTTTGGTGGAAGTCTGCCAGTTTGTGCAGCGCGATATGGATGTTTCTCCGTTGGGTTTTCAGGTGGGGGTCACGCCAATGGATCAGGAACATCCTGCAGAAATTCATTTGGAACGCTATTTTGAGCATTTGCCAAGTGGTATTTGTGGTACGGGGGATAGCTTTGAAACGGGTACGCCCAAAGTACCGTGTCAGTTGGTTGACATGGAAGGCTATGCGATTGCCAAAGTCTGTAAAAAATTAGGGGTGCGGATGCTGTCGGTGAAATATATTACCGATGGTGCCAATGATACAGCGCATTTAGACTGGGAAGAAAACTTGTTGTTGGGTGCGCAAAAACTATTGTCTTTGTATCAGGGTCTTAAATAATATCGTTGCCAAAACGCCACGACCCTAGTCATAACTAGGGTCGTGAGTAAAAGTGCGTATCTTAGTTAGTGCTGTGCAATTAGTCTTCTGATTCTTGTTCAGGTGTGGCAGTGACCACAGCGGCTTGAGGTGCATCCACTTCGTCCTGACGCGGCATAATACCGTAGAGCATCATGTGAACTGTATGTTGCAAGACACGTTGCAACATGCTGCGGTTGCGCAGGGTTTTACCTGTCACCATTTCCATTTGCGTTGCAAAGTCGGCATAGTTTTGGGTAATCGCCCAAATATTCAAAATAAGCAATTCAGGATCAATCTGCTTAGACAGTTTGCCTTGCTCTTGCCACATGGTAATGACTTTGGCTTTGCGTTTGACCAGTTTTTTCAGAGGGCCTTTTAAAATTTCTTGAATATGTGGCGCACCTTGAATCACTTCTAATGCAAATAGACGTGATGCTTTCGGCTGAGTACGTGAAACCTCAATTTTCTGCAGCAGATAATTGGTAATTGCTTCATCAGGCTCGAGTTCAGCTTCGAGCATTTGCAAAGGTGCAAGCCATTTTTGTAGTACTGTAGTTAGTACTTCAACATATAAGGCTTCTTTATTTTCATAATAATAGAAAATATTCGACTTATGCATCTCTGCAATTTGTGCGATTTCGTCCAAACTCGCGCCGCTAAATCCGTATAAAGAAAATACGTCGAGTGCAGCATTGAGAAGCTGATGGCGTTTTTGTGTACTCTTTTTTTGTTCCATTCGTAATTTTAAAACAATGAAAAAAGGGAATTATTAATTGTACGGCAAATCATCAGGCTTGTGCATCTTTTAAAGATGTATTTTTAAAATATTTTTAGTTTATTCTGTAGTTTAGCTATTAAATCCGTGAAAAGCATGATTAGAGAGGGGGAGTATCTTGTTTTTGTATTTTCTGACTGAATGAATAAGTTTTTTGAATTTTCTATATAAATGATAAAAGTAAAGTTTCTTCCTGCCTTGCATCAATTTTATTTAAAAAAACTAAACAGTGGTGTGGATGCTGCCAATTTTGATCATCCCTACACTGTCGTGCTGACAGGTATAGGTGTGATGACCTGATTTAATCGGCAGCATGTTCCACGTGAAACATTTCTGGGTTTTGATTGTGCTGTGTCATTCAGCGTACCAAAAGTTTCGCTTAGAGCCGTTTTTTACACACAATTGAGTTGCGTTGATAGTTATATAAAGCCTGACGTGCATCGGGTAAATCATCGACACTGGCAGGTGCAAAGCCCTGTTCTAAAAACCAGTGTGCGGTGCGAGTGGTTAAAATAAATAATTGCTGAATACCCATGGTTTTGGCTTTATCTTCTAAATAATCCAGAATTTGGCGACCACGGTTGGATTTACGATAAGCAGGATGCACCGCGACACAGGCAATTTCGGCCGACTTGAGTTCATGACCTGTGGTCGGAATGGGGTACAAGGCGGCACAGGCGAGAATCATGCCGTCACGTTCAATCACTGCAAATTGTCCAATTTCATTTTCCAGACGCTCACGTGAACGATATACCAACACGCCTTCTTCTTCTAAAGGACGTAATAAACGAATCAAACCGCCTACATCCTGAATATTGGCCGTACGCACTTCTTCATAATGTGCATCACTCACCATCGTCCCTGAACCATCACGGGTAAACAGTTCTTCGAGTAAAGCACCATCGTAGGCATAGGAAATGAGATGTACCCGATGTACGCCGTTTAATGAGGCATCTTGGGCTGCATTTAAGTGTAAAGCCAATTCAGGATGATGTCGCTGAGCATCTTCAATATATGGATTTAAATGTTGCGGATGAACTTCACGTTGCAATTGACCTTCGGCATTCTGCAAACCGTGCTGCGCGCCTAAGAAAATCAGTTTGTCAGCTTTTAATTGAATGGCAGTTTTAGTTGCCACTTCTTCAGCCAACAAGTTAAACACTTCACCTGTGGTGGAATAACCTGTTGGACCGAGCAACACAATATTATGATTTTCTAAATGGCGTTGAATGGCATCGACATCTACAGTGCGGACTTCGCCAGTCAGTTGATAATCGACCCCATCACGAATGCCATACGGTTTGGCGGTGATAAAGTTACCCGACACCACATCAATCCGTGCGCCGTACATAGGGGAGTTAGCTAGCCCCATCGACAATAAGGCTTCAATTTGCAGGCGAATTGAACCGACAGCATTCATGACACACGATAAAGATTCACGAGTGGTGACACGACGTTGCAAATGAAACGGTGTATCAATTTGGCTGAATTTTAAGTTTTGATTAATTTGTGGACGCGCACCATGTACCAAAATCAAACGAATACCAAGCGAGTGTAGTAGGGCAATATCATGAATAATGTGCTGAAAGTTTTCATGCAAAACCGCTTCACCATCGAACATAATCACAAAGGTTTTATTGCGGTGGGCATTGATATAAGGCGCAGAATGTCTAAACCAATGCACATATTGTAAGGTTGTGCTGTGCGGGTTTTCAGTTGGAGTCATTCGTTGGCCTGCTGTAATGATCGATGGTGCTGTCTTTGATTCTAATCAAAAAATTCTGCAGCGGAAGACTAAATATAAAAAAACACCTGAATGGTGCTTCAGGTGTTGTGGAGAAATGCTATTTTTCAGCTCAGGCTGAACGGTTTTAGCCAATAATACGAATAATACGCTGGGTGCGCTCATTAATCAGCACATAGTCACCGTTGACTTTATACCACTGCTGATAACGACCTGTGTTGGGTAAACGACGTGCTTCACGATCACTGACTTTGTAGCGGTTCGCATCATATCCGCGTGGGAGGTTTTGACCTACACGCCAGTCACGACTTGGATTCACGCGTTTTTGATCATAACGCTTTTGTTCCCACTGTGCATGATGACGTGGATTGTCCCAACGCTTGTCGTGATGTTTATAGGTGGCACTCGCTTGATGACGACGATCATCATAACGATGGTCGGGTGCTGCCATAGCCGATGTTGCCATGATTGCGCTTAAAGACAGTGCTAAGGTGCTGAGTAATTTTTTCATGCGACTTACCTTCAGTTTTAAATATGGGGTAGATGTGTCCAAATTAGTCAAATACTCAAGATAAATGATGGTGGAAATTGAGGTGAATTGTGAATTTTATGGAGAAAACAAGGAGAGCCTGAGCGGACTATCGCTCTATAAAAAAAGCCCAAAGTGAGCTTTGGGCTATGTATTTAGATATTGTGTATGTACAACAGTAGGTCTATAAACCTGCGATACGCAAAATATGGTGATTTTCGACATCGACCAAAATGTAGTCTTGGTTGATTTTATACCATTGTTGTTTGCGTTCAGGGCGGGGCAAGTTATGTTCCTGATAATCGACTTTATAACCATTGCCACGATAATGCTGCGGCATGACATAACCCGTTTGCCATTTATGTTGCTGTAGACGTTTTACACCACGTTCTTCACGCATGCGGCGTTTGTCTTGCATACGCTCTTCAGCATCGGCACGAAATTCACGTTTATTTTGTGCTTGGTGACGAGGATGGTCAGCTGAGTCTCGATCAAATTGAGGAGCGGCAGTTGCAAAATTGCTGCTTAGTAAAGCACTGAAAGACATTGCCAGAACTGTCAAAATCTTTTTCATGTAAACCCCTCATTCTCTCATCTTGATATCACAGTTCATACTTTAACCGTTAAATGCAGAGAAACTGTGAAGAAAGCACATGAATTTTTTAAATACGCTCTGCAGGATGCGGCATGGTATTGATTCTATTATGCGACAAAATACGAAATTTAGTAGCTATCGCTCAGAAAATAGGGGTGGGATGATTTTTCTTGTGCTAAGGAAAGGATGAGACATCACCATAGCAGCGTACTGCTATGGTCTGCTTTAGTTCCAATGTTCAGTTAAGCCTTGTAAAGATTGCACAGCGATGGCAACACATTCGGCTGTTTCACGATCATCCAAAGCCACAATTAAATGCTGACCTAATTGCAAGCTTTCAATACTTTGAATCACGGCAGTTTTACGTTGAATATCAGTCATCACAATTTACCTAATGCTTGTTGTGGAGATACATCAAGCATAGGTGATGTATATTGATTTGGAAAACCGTATAATTTTATAAAAACAATCCAATAAAACGATTATTGCCACCGTTGCCATGAGTTTTGCTTAATAGGCGTAGTTTAAATCGGTGTAGTCGGTCAATGATTTTTGAATATGTGCATTGATAAATTCGCGTACATCTTCAGTACTCATTGGTGCGCCTTGCTTGCTAATCACGTGTTCAATTTCAGGTTGCCCTTCAATTTTAATACGATAAACAAAGTTTTTAACCACTTTGTAGGCATCGTCCAGTTTTTCAATGCCTGTGACATAGTGGTAAGCATGTTCAAAATTAAGGTCGGTATGTGAAAATACAAACTGATCAAACAGTTTGATTTTCTGACCGTTGTCGAGTGCCTGAATGTCATCTACGATGCTGGCTTCAAACTTCATGCCATATTTTTCAGAAATAGGCTGACCATCAATCAGTAAAGACACCATACCATCTTCAAGTGGTGTCACGGTGATGTTGTTTAATTCAGTCATGTTGCTCTCTGCATCGTTGAGGTTGAATTGAGATGTGGAAGCATGGTAATCAGGCTTTGCATTGCCAAAAATAGGCAGGATAGAAACCTGAAAATGCTTGTGCGATGCCATTTTACCGCAAATCAATGTGCAAAAATTGGCAATATGCTAGGTTAAGTCCATAAAAAAGGAAGCAAGCGCTTCCTTTCTTCGGATCAAACGACAGAACTAATCCTGTGCATCAATACTTTGACCGTTCATGTGTAAGCTGTCATCGCCCATTAAATATAAATAGGCAGGCATGATTGCATCGGGTGTTGGTAAGGTTTTTGGATCTTCATCTGGATAGGCTTTGGCACGCATGGCTGTGCGGGTCGCACCTGGATTAATGCAGTTGTAGCGAATATTCGGGTGAACTTGCTCTTTGGCAAATAATTGGCTGACTGCTTCAATCGCAATTTTAGAAACTGAATAAGCCCCCCAGCGTTCACGTGCTTCACGGCCAACCCCTGAACTGGCAAATACCACCGAGGCATGTTCTGATTTTGCCAAGAGCGGCAATAATTCCTGAGTCAAGACAAAAGGTGCACGTAAATTTACCGCCATGACATCGTCCCAGACATCTGCAGGGTAATTGGCCAACTCGGTGCGTTCACCTAAAATGCCTGCGTTGTGCAAAATACCGTCTAAACGTCCGAATTGTTTCTCTAGGGTATCGACCAGTAACTCATAGTCACGTGGCGATGCGCTAGATAGTTGCAGCGGTAAAATAGCAGGTTGTGGTGCACCTAAACTTTCAATTTCATCATAAATGACTTCAAGTTTATTGAGAGTACGACCATGCAGTACCACGGTGGCCCCATGCAGGGCATAACTGAGTGCAGCGGCACGTCCAATACCATCTCCCGCACCGGTAATGAGGATAATGCGATCTTTTAACAGATCGGGGCGAGGTTGATATTCTGAATATTTCATGGTCATCCCTCCTATATTGATTTTTTATTGGTCATGTTTTAGGTGATATTCGTGCTTTGATAGGTGTTATACAACCAACTCAGGCATTGGCATTTAGGCTGCTTGTTGATGTTGCGGCTTGCAGCAGCAATTTATCTAAAACCGTATGTAATTCAGCGACTGAATCCACTATACAATCTGCTTGCCACGCTGTTAAGTCATCTTTGTGTTGCAACGGTAAATAACCGTAAGCGGCCAGAATGGTGTACATATTGGCATTGCGGCCTGCATCAATATCACGTGGATGGTCGCCCACATAAATACAATCTTCAGGGGCAATTTCAATCTGTTTGGCCGCCAAATACATAGGTTCTGGGTCAGGTTTGGTGTGGCTGACATCTTCAGGGCAGACCAAAACCGCACAGCGGTCAGTTAAATTCAGTGCCTTGAGTAAGGCTTCACTGAGCCAGCGCGGTTTATTGGTGACAATTCCCCACGGAATTTGACGCTGTTCCAACGCTTCGAGTAGTGGATACATACCCTCGAACAGATCGGTTTCTACCGCAATATCTGCGCCGTACAGGTCTAAAAAGCGTTGTCGATGCGCAAGAAATACAGGGTCATCCACCTCAAGTTCTGGATAGACCAGTTTTACCATAGCCCGTGCACCTTCAGACACCTGTGTACGAATGGCTTCTGCTGCCACAATCTCACAGCCTTTGTCGCGGCACATGTCTTGAATGATGCGAATAAAATCTGCAGCGGTATCAATTAAGGTGCCATCGAGATCGAATAAAACGGCTTTCATTCTGTTGCCTCATTGACCGTGTAAACCATGTAGTTCACATCAACATTAGGTGCCAACCAATAACGTTTAGTCAGTGGGTTGTAGTGTAAACCCGTCATATCTTTGAGTTTTAAACCCGCTTGGCGAATGTCATGTGCCAATTCAGATGGTTTAATAAATTTATGATAATCGTGCGTACCTTTGGCCAGCATACGCAACACATATTCTGCACCAATAATGGCAAATAAGTATGATTTTGGATTGCGGTTAATGGTGGAGAAAAATACATGACCACCTGGTTTGACCAGTTTTTGGCAGGCTTGAATAATAGAGGCTGGGTCGGGTACGTGCTCTAACATTTCCATACAGGTCACGACATCGTACTGACCAGCCTGCTGTTCTGCCAGTTGTTCAACAGGAATTTGGCGATACTCAATATTATTTACGCCTTCTTGCTCAGCATGGATACGTGCCACATTTAAAGGTGCTTCGCCCATATCAATGCCGAGTACATTGGCACCACGACGTGCCATACTTTCTGCCAAAATACCACCGCCACAGCCGACATCCAGCACTTTTTTGCCTGCTAAACCGCCTGCATGCTCATCAATCCAGTTCAGGCGCAGTGGGTTAATCATGTGCAGGGGACGGAACTCGGAATGCTGATCCCACCATATGGCTGCAAATGCTTCAAATTTGGCAATTTCTTGTGGATCAACATTCAGTTGCGACATGGGTGTCACCTCAATTTAATCGTGATGATGGTAAAAATATGTATAAACCCTAGTGTAGCGTTAATTCTAAAAAAAGCGATAAAAGCTGTAAAAAAGTTCACAGAAGGAAAACGAAATCGGCATATTTGATTTATAGTGTTGCCATAAACTAAACAGAATGATTTAGAGGACTATAAACGCAATGAAAAAATTCCTTTTAGGTAGTTTGGCAACGGCCATCTTTGCTATTTCTGGTAGTGCAATGGCGGCAAATTTTGTTGCAGGTAAAGATTACAGCGTTGTTGCTAACCCAGGGAAAGTGGATGTCCCAGGTAAAATTGAAGTACGTGAGTTCTTTTGGTACGGCTGTGGCCACTGCTTTACCCTAGAGCCATATATGCAGACTTGGTTACGCAAATTGCCTAAAGATGTGAATTTTGTGCGTACTCCAGCTGCCATGAACCCTGTATGGGAAATGAATGCGCGTGGCTATTATGTGTCTGAAGCATTGGGCGTACGTAAGAAAACTCACTTGCCATTGTTCCATGCTATTCATGACAAAGGTCAGCAAATTTTTGATCAACAGTCTCAAGCCAAATTCTTTGTAAAATATGGCGTGCCTGAAGCGAAATTTAACAGCATGTTTAACTCGTTTGCGATCACTTCTAAAATTTCACAAGCTAAGCAATTGGCGCGTCAGTATCAATTGACGGGTGTGCCTGCCGTGGTTGTAAATGGTAAATACATTGTGCAGGGCGATAACGGCAAAGTGATTCAAGTAGTGAACTACTTGGTTGATCAAGAGCGTAAAGCTAAGAAATAAGCAGATGCAATAACAAGATGATGCAAGGCTGAATCAGCAGCGCATCGCTAAAAACCGCAATGATTGCAACGTCATTGCGGTTTTTTTAATGCAGGTTAAAAGTGTGTTGTATGTTTAATCTGCGACAGGCTGCGGACGTTGCCAGTGGCAAATGCCACGAAATAATAAATGTACTTGAGTAATGGTTTGTTGAATAAAACGCTGCTGTTGTTCAGGTAATTTTTCGGCTTCAAATTGGCGTTCTAAACCAATCCAGCTCATTGCCCAATTTAACGATAAATTAATTAAAATATTGGCCAGAATGTGAAAATCTTCAGCATGCTGAAAATGTTGTACGCTTTCGACCCGTTGTAAATCATTAGCTAAATCTTCAATTAAAAAATCAATTTCACGGGCGATGGCTTGCCGTAAAATGGTCGAACCGCCCCAGCGTTCGGCAATTAAAAAAATCCATTGTTGTGGATGTTGATCGACAGATTTAAAAAATAGGGTCAATGCCTTTTCGGTCTGTGCATCGGGTTGGTATAAATAAGCTTGTCCCAACTGATACAAAATACCTTTAATGTGCAAGGCAACTTGATCGACCAAATCTAGCCCCAACTCATCCATATCTTGAAAATGCCGATAAAATGCGGTGGGCACCAGTCCAATCTGTCGTGAAATTTCTCTTAAGCTAATGCTGCTAAATGCACGTCCTGCGCTGCTGAGTTGCAGCACTGCCTCCATAATTGCCTGACGACTTTGTTGTTTTCGTTCTTCCCGAATCGACATTGTATTTCCTGATTCTGCCAGTGCCGCGCAGTCTAACAAAAACCTGTGTTTCACGATAATACTAAAAGATGAATGAAGCCACTTTGTAAAAATACAGGCAAAATTTACCGAAACAGCACACGTCAAGCTTTGGAAAAGCGACCTGCGCTGTGGCATCTGTTATACTTGCGGGCAATTTATTTGAGCCAAAAATAAGGACACATTATGCGTATTGACCAACGAGCTTTAGATCAATTACGTGAGGTAAAAATTACCCGTAACTATACTCGCTATGCTGAAGGTTCAGTGTTGGTAGAGTTTGGTCATACCAAAGTTTTGTGTACCGCAAGTATTGATAACTCTGTACCGCGCTTTTTAAAAGGGCAGGGACAAGGTTGGGTAACTGCAGAATATGGCATGTTGCCACGTTCAACGCATACCCGTAGTGACCGTGAAGCAGCACGTGGCAAACAAAGCGGGCGTACACAGGAAATTCAGCGTTTGATTGGTCGCAGTTTACGTGCCATGGTCGATTTAAAAAAACTGGGTGAAAATACCATTACCATTGACTGTGATGTGATTCAGGCAGATGGCGGTACTCGTACTGCAGCCATTACAGGTGCGGCAGTGGCATTAATTGATGCCATGAATGTACTGCTGGAAAAGAAAAAAATTAAGCATGATCCATTAAAAGGTTTGGTAGCTGCAATTTCTGTAGGCATGTACCAAGATGAGGTATTACTGGATTTGTGCTATGAAGAAGATTCAAACTGCCAGACCGATTTAAACGTAGTCATGACCCAAGCAGGTGAATTTATTGAAATTCAGGGTACTGCAGAAGACAAGCCATTTACTCGCGTGCAGTGCAATGCCATGCTGGAAATGGCAGAAAAAGGTATTCAGGAATTGGTGAAAAAACAGCAACAGGCTTTAGGTTGGTAAACCAAGTTTTCTAAGATTGTACCGCTGTTCAAAACGCATCTTCGGATGCGTTTTTTTATGGATGCGCTTGAATCATGTCAGGATGGCTGAATCAAAATTATACAATACCGATGCATGGATTCTTTTAAGATGATCGAAAATGTTTAAAACAGGAAGATGCCCATGAAATTACTGATTATTTTAATGTCTGCAATGATGTTGCTACTGACCGCATGTGATTCACGTACTGAGCGTGAAAATGAAGACAATCGTAGTGTACTCGGTCAAGCTTCTGACAACGACAACGACAACGACAACGACAACGACAACGACAACGACAACGACAACGACAACAAGGACGATGATTAAATTCAAAATTGAGGCATAAAAAAAGGAGGCTCATTTGCCTCCTTAAAATCAATTTTTGGAAAAAATTAAGGGTGCAGATTGCACCCTTAATTTTAAAAGTAATCGTTTACGCATTAAAACGCATTGATAAATCCACAGCTTTGACATCTTTGGTTAAAACACCCATCGAAATATAATCTACGCCTGTACTAGCCACTTCACGTAAATTTTCAATGGTGATGTTGCCCGACGCTTCAAGTTTACAACGACCTGCCACATGCTTGACCGCATCAATCATTTGTTGCTGGCTAAAGTTATCCAACATCACAATATCAGCTTTGGCTTCAAGGGCTTGATTTAGTTCATCCCAAGTTTCCACTTCAACTTCTACAGGTTTGCCCGGAGCAATGGCATGTGCTTTGGCAATTGCCTGAGTAATGCCGCCTGCTGCCATAATGTGATTTTCTTTAATCAAAAAGGCATCAAATAAGCCTAAACGATGGTTTTGTCCACCACCGACCGTGACAGCATATTTTTGTGCAATGCGTAAACCCGGTAAGGTTTTACGGGTATCTAGCAGTTTGGTATTTAAGCCTTCAAGTTGTTGCACATAGGCTGCGGTTTTAGTCGCAACAGCAGACAGGGTTTGCACAAAATTCAGCGCAGGGCGTTCTACCGTTAACAGGCTGCGTGCAGAACCTGCCAATTTCAAAAAGGCTTCATTGGCAGCAACGTGGTCGCCATCATTTTTTAACCACGTGACTTGAACATTGGCATCGTAAGCTTGAATCAGTGCATTTACCCACGGCTGGCCTGCCAGAATCATATCTTCGCGGCTGATAATGGTCGCAGTGGCCTGCTCATCTTCAGGGGTCAGTAATGCGGTAATATCACCATCGCCAATATCTTCTTGCAGCGCTTGCTGAATATTGATTTGGATAGAGTGTTCAAGCAAAGATGGAGAGATGCTCATAAGATTTTCCGTGTCGGTTTTGCCCATGAAAATTGCGCGTTATATTAGCATTGTTCTGCGTCTGGATGTATTTTTTAGCCACGTTCGGGTGTAATTTAAGATGTTCATTGCCATGGCTTGGCATTAAACTGAAAATAGACTTCTATTTTTCTTTTCTAATTGCTTGAGGGTTGCCTTATGCAGCATGAGCCGTCGTTTCAGGTGGTTGAAGGACAATTACAGGGGGCAAGACAAGTCCCATCTCCGAATTTCAACGCCCGTCCGACAGACCAAGAGATTCAATTGCTGGTTATCCACAATATTAGTTTGCCGCCGTCACAATTTGGTGGGGGCTATATTGAGCAGTTTTTTCAAAATCAGCTGGATTGGTCGCAGCATCCTTATTTTCAGACTATTCAGGGCATGCAAGTGTCGGCACATTTGCTGATTTTAAGAACAGGCGAAGTGCTACAATTTGTCAATTTTGCAGATCGGGCTTGGCATGCAGGGCGTTCTAGTTATATGGCACAGCCTGAATGTAATGATTATTCGATAGGTATTGAGCTGGAAGGCAGTGACGATTTACCTTTTGAAGAGGTACAGTATGCACGTTTGGTACAAGTGGTGCAGGCCTTGCAACAGGCGTATCCACGTATTCAGCAGCATATTGCAGGGCATTCCGATATTGCCCCTGGTCGTAAAACTGACCCTGGGCCATTTTTTGACTGGCAGCGTTTTCGTGAACAGTTATCTCAAGCTAAAGCTTAGACATTACAGAAAAAATTGATCAATCAATAACAAAACTTTGTTGATGCTTTGATTACAATAGCGACTAAATTTTTAATTGGGTGGTAACGATGGCGCTTTGGCGATCGACCTTTATTGTCAGTGCAATGACCATGCTGTCACGGGTACTTGGATTAGTCCGTGACGTGGTGTTGCTGAATGTATTTGGTGCAGGTAAAGATTTCGATACCTTTGTGGTGGCGTTTCGTATTCCCAACTTTTTCAGGCGCTTGTTTGCCGAAGGGGCATTTTCGCAGGCCTTTATTCCGGTACTGACCGAATACAAAACCAGTCGTACCCATGCCGAAGTACAAATTCTGATTAGTCGGGTCTTTGGCTGTCTAATGACAGTAATGACAGGGCTAACCTTTGTTGCCATGGTGGCTGCACCTGCAGTGATGTATATCTACGCACCGGGCTTCCATAGCGACCCTGCTAAGTTTGCTTTGGCGACAGATATGTTCCGCCTGACCATTCCTTATTTGTTGTTTATGTCGTTAACGGCATTTGCCAGCAGTATTTTAAACAGCTACGGCTCATTTACTACGCCTGCCTTTGCACCTGTATTGCTGAATCTAGCAATGATTGCAGGGGCACTATGGCTCACGCCGTACATGGCAGAGCCAATTATGGCGCTGGGCTGGGCAGTGATTATTGCGGGGGCTTTACAACTTGCAATTCAAATTCCTGAATTGTGGCGTAAAAAACTGCTGATTCCCCCCAAGGTTGATTTTAAACATGAAGGTGTGGATCGGATTATGAAGCTGATGCTGCCTGCTTTGTTTGGGGTTTCGGTCACGCAAATTAACCTGTTACTCAATACCATTTGGGCCTCTTTTATGCAGGATGGTTCGGTATCTTGGTTGTATAGTGCAGAACGTATGACAGAGTTGCCGCTGGGTTTAATTGGTGTGGCGATTGGTACGGTTATTTTACCGTCACTGTCTGCACGTCATGCAGAACAGAATATGGACAAATTCCGTGGCATGATGGACTGGGCGGCACGAGTGATTATTTTGGTGGGTGTACCTGCCAGTATTGCACTGTTTATGTTATCAACGCCTATTATCCAAGCCTTGTTTGAGCGTGGTCAGTTTAGTTTTAAAGATACGCAAATGACCGCTTTGGCCTTGCAATGTATGAGTGCAGGGGTGATTTCATTCATGCTGATTAAAGTCTTTGCACCTGGTTTTTATGCACAGCAAGACACCAAAACACCAGTACGTGTGGGTTTAATGGCTGTGGCTGCCAATGCGATTTTAAACGTGGTGTTTATTGGCTTCTTTAAACTGATTGACTGGCAAGCTGAACACATGGCATTGGCACTGGCATCATCAGGTTCGGCTTTGGTGAATGCAGGCATGTTGTATTTCTATTTGCATCAACGCAAGATTTTCCGTTTTGGTGCGCACTGGAAAAAACTCATGGTGCAGTTTGCAGTGGCAAATGCCGTGATGATTGCTGCGTTGTGGTATGCCTTAACTTGGTATAACGGTGATGTATCACAATGGATGCGTGTGGCAGAAGTCACTGCGCTGTGTGTGGTGGGCGTAGTGGCCTATGGGGTTGGATTGTTGGCAACGGGTTTTAGACCACGTCATTTAAAACCTTAATGAAGCGAAGTTGATCTGAAAAAATACCGCAATTTAAATTGCGGTATTTTTTTGTTTAAAGATGATGCGGCTTTGGATTATTTTACAATTTCTAAAAGTTCCACATCAAAAATAAGCGTGCTGTTTGGCTCAATTGCATCGCCTGAGCCAATTTGACCGTAGGCTAGAGCAGCAGGAATAAAGAAGCGATATTTGGCACCAACTTTCATGAGTTGTAAGCCTTCAGTCCAACCTTGAATGACTTGGCTGACCTGAAATTCTGCAGCTTGATCGCGGGCGATAGAACTGTCAAATACCGTACCATCAATTAAACGACCTTCATAATGGACTTTAACGGTAGAGGTGGCTTTGGGTGATTTGCCCGTACCTGCCTGTAAGACTTGATATTGCAAGCCAGACTTGGTGACTTTGACCCCTGCCTTTTTGGCATTATTGTTTAAAAAGGCTTGCCCAATTTTAGCATTGCTATCGGCTACTTTTTTAAGCTCAATCAGTTGTTTGGCTTCGGCTTGCTTTTTGAATTGAGTCAGCACTCGTGCCATTTCTTCATCGCTTAAACTGGCGGCTTGGTCTTGTGTTGCCATTTTTAAGCCAGCAATGAAGGCTTCGAGATCAATATCTTTTAAGGTTTCCGCATTGCTGCGCCCCATTAAATAACCAAAGCTATAACCGACCTGATCTGCAACAGGACTTTTATTGGTCACGGTTTTGGCAAAACTGCCACTGCTGAGCAGTGCGATACACACAAGGGCAAGGTGTTTTTTCATTCTTTTCGTCCTAAGACCATACAGGAGAGCCAAGCTCTCCTGAAAGGGTGATGTTGTTATTTCACTTCAATCAGTTCAACATCAAAAATTAAGGTGCTGTTGGCAGGAATCATGCCTGGTACACCTTGTTCGCCGTAGCCCAGTTTCGATGGAATATACAGCGTAGCTTTACCGCCTTCCTTCATGAGCTGTAAACCTTCAGTCCAGCCCGGAATGACTTGATTCAGTGGGAATTCAATTGGCTCACCACGTTGTACCGAGCTGTCAAATACTTTGCCATCGACCAGTTTACCCGTGTAGTGCACTTTGACCACAGAGCTTGCCGTTGGCTGTTTGCCTGTGCCTTCTTTAATCACTTGATATTGCAAGCCAGAAGCTGTGGTTTGTACGCCTGCTTTTTTGCCATTTTCAGTTAAGAATGAATCACTGGCTGTTTGTGCAGCTTGCGCCTGAGTGGCTTGTTTTTGTTGCAACTCTTGCTGGAATTGCTCATAGGCTTTTTGTAATTCTTCTTCGGTGTAGGCAGGTTGTTTACGCGCATGACCTTCACGCACACCTGTTACAAAGCTGTTGATGTCTAGCTCTGGTGGGGTTTGATGTGCCACTTCATAACCCAAAGCGTAGCTGATTTTTTCAACCGCAGAAGCATTTGCCGACGCTTTAGAGGTCGCCACTGCTGGGTTTTGAGAGGCATAATAAACAGGAACAAGTGCAGCACCGCCTAAAATTACAGCAACAGCGATGGGTAAGGCTTTACTCATAGGTTTTCTCAAATTCATTTTATAGTTAAAAAAGCAGCATTCATCTTAGCAGACTTTTTCACAGACTTTTCTAGTTTGGCACGTGGCTTTGCAGCCTGTGTCGATTCAACTTTTTAATATATGCTGCTTACGCAGTTTATTCTATAACAGACTGAATATCTAAAACATTTTTTATACATAAATCTTATCAATTCAGGACTAGATGTGGGTCATTTAAGAAAAGTCAGATTGCGTTTGGGCTGTAGGTAAATTTTTATTGTAATCGCATAAATGATCAAGACAGCGTCCTGATGGGTTGTTGTCCAATAATAGGATTAACCTTCGGTTCGACCCACTTTTGTTTCGGCAAAAGTGGGCAAAACCATTGTCATCCACAAAACCTGTTTAATTCTTGTATCTCATTCATTATTTCGCAGAAACAATAATGGTCTAATGCTACGCAGGTTGTGGATGACACTTCCGAGTATCCTCATGTGATCTAGGTTTTTAGATGAGCGGTTTTACCTAAATAAAGATAGAAATATATTTGACTATCATGACTTATCTTAAAAGTCAGTCAAAGTCGGCCTTTAACACAACCCGATAGCGTGCCTTGCCCTGATGCAAATGTTCAATTGCCTGATTGATCTGTGACATCGGAAAAACTTCCACCTGTGGGGCAATCTGTTTGCGTGCGGCAAATTGTAGTAATTGACGCAGCGCTGCAGGCGAACCTGTCGATGAACCAGTAACCGATTTTGCACCGCCAATTAAGCTGCCCGCCTTAATTTGCATGGGTTCTAGCGCTACACCTAGCATGTGAATAGTGCCATGTGGTGCAAGCGTACTTAAATAAGCATTCCAGTCCAAGCTTACGTTTACCGTACTTAAAATCAGGTCAAACTTGCCACGCTGGGTTTTAAGGGCAGCAGCATCACGGCTGTTCACTACATGGTCTGCACCCATAGCCAGTAATTCTGCGGTTTTGTCTGGATTGGAACTGAACGCCGTAATTTCACAGCCCCATGCTTTTAATAATTTGATGGCGATATGCCCCAAGCCACCAATACCAATCACCGCAACATGATGTACTGCCTGAATTTGATGTTTCAAGATCGGATCAAATACGGTAATTCCACCACAGAGCAAAGGCCCTGCACTGACAGGATCGACCTCATCGGGTAATGGAATGACCCACTGCCAACCTGCACGGACTTTATCGGCAAAACCACCTGCATGTCCCACAATGGTTGCGGTGGTGCCATTGCTGCACAGCACTTGTTCGCCTGCAATACAGGCATCGCAGTGTTGGCAACTGTCTGCAGTCCAGCCAATGCCTACACGTTGCCCCACGGTTAAACCTTTGGCTTCACTGCCCAATTGAGTAATCGTGCCAATAATTTCATGTCCTGCCACCACAGGATATACTGAGGAATGCCAGTCATTTTGAATGACTGAAAGATCGGAATGGCATAAGCCACAATATTCGACTTTGACTTCTACCTGATGCGCCTGCAGTTCACCCGCATCAAATTGATAGGCTTGCAGGGCTTCACCTGCCTGCATTGCGGCATAGGCTCGAATGGTATTACTCATATTGCACCGTCCTTGTCATAAGGCTGACTGTATTGATTGGTGATCTTGCTATTATGGGTTGAGCAGTTTTGAATACTAAAGCTTGGATGTTGCTTTAAGATGTTGTTTTAAAGTGACAGTGATTTTCATGATCATCGACCATGCCTACAGCTTGCATAAAAGCATAGCAGATGGTCGGGCCTACAAATTTAAAACCATTTTTCTTTAGGGCTTTCGACATGGCAACACTAGCGTCGGTTTGTGCAGGCGCAAGACGATAGTCAGGTACATCATTCCTAATAGGTTGCTGTGCAACAAAACCCCAAAGCCATGTCACGACGTTTATATCGGCGTCTTTTAGTTTTTGCCATGCACGTGCGTTGTCACGAATTGCTTGTAATTTACCTCGATGGCGAATTAATCCAGCATCTTGTAATTTGAGCGTAAGATCATCATCACTAAATGCGGCAATTTCAGCAATGCTGTATTGGAAAAAATGTTGACGATACGCCTCACGTTTTTTTAATACAGTAATCCAAGACAAGCCTGCTTGCTGTCCTTCCAAACACAGCATTTCAAATAAATGTGCTTCGGCAAATACAGCTTGTCCCCACTCTAAATCATGATAGGAAATATAGAGCGGATCATCGGAACACCAGCCACAGCGTTGTATCGTCATGGGTCATGCTCCTTATTGAATAGATGTGAATGGGACAGGCTTAAAGCTGAAATGCTGCCCATTGGTCATGTTGGTTATCCCAATAATATAGTTCTGCCTGTTGCAGATCGTGAAAGGAAATCCAGTTGTCTTTACCAACTTTATCTGAATAGCCTGTGCTGATGAGCAGGGCATCTTCAGTAATTTCCATGACCCAGCCTTGATGGACTTGTCCTGCCAACACAATTTTTTGTTGATTGCCAGATTCTGCAAATTCCACCAATCGATTTATCAAGGCTTCAGACATGAAATGTTCCTAACAAAATTAACGTAAATAAGGATAAGGATTGACCGCACCGCGTCCTTTACCATTTAAATAAAGTCCGTAATGCAAATGTGCGGCAGTGTGTCGGGCGTTGCCTGTATTGCCGACATAGCCAATATGCGTTCCTGCCTTGACATAATCGCCCACGTTTAAACCGCGTTTATGTCCATCCAAGTGTGCATAGTAATGCCAAGTGCCTGCAGGCCCTAATATCCAAATTACTTTACCACCTAAGCGATTATCGCGTAAGTCTGCAATTAAACCTTCTGTAGCGCTATACACTTTGCTGCCTTTGGCGGCAAGAATATCAATGCCTTCATGCAAACGTCCGCTACTACGAGATGCACCCCAAGTGTCATTCAACTGATGCGCTTTAATGCCCTGCACAGGAATGGGCAAGCGAGTTTTTAAACTCATTTGATTGAGTTTTTGCACCAAGGCAGGCGGGAGTGGGGTACTGGGACGTTTCGGTGCAGAACTACAGGCCGCAATCAATAAGGTAAAGAGTGACAGGCTTAAAACAGCAATCCATCGAAACATAAGACATCCTTGTAATGGCAGTGAAAGCAAAGATTTCATTCATCACGATGCTTGACTATGTCACAGATTGATTGCCGAGATCAATTTTTTCATGGCCGTCGGAATGCCCAAATCGCTGGCTTGTTGCGGACTATACCAATCTGCATTCAGTTCTATTGCCAAGTGTTCTTGTAGATCAGCATCGACCTGAAAACACAGTGCTTCAAGCTGCCAAGTGAAATGGGTAAAGCTATGCGAAATTTGTGCGCGTTGCTGTACCTGTTTAAGGCTCAAGCTTTGACACAGTTGCTCAAAAGCCTGTGCATCTTCAATGACAGGCAAACACCATAGTCCACCCCAAAGTCCTGTATTGGGACGTTGTTGCCATAACCACTGATCTGCGCATTGCAGTACTAAGACCTGTGCAGATTTAACGGGTACGGCTTTTTTCGGTTTTTTAAAGGGCAATTCCTGCTCTAAACCTTGTTGATGTGCTTTGCAGTGTTGTTGCATTGGGCAATATAAGCACAGTGGTTTTTTGGGGGTACAAATGGTGGCGCCCAAATCCATAATAGCCTGCGTATAGTCGTGATTACGCACTTCGGGGCAGAGCTGTTCTGCCAGTTGCCACATGGCACGTTCATGTACAGGTTTGGATAAATCATCTTCAATAGCAAAAAAACGTGCTAAAACCCGTTTGACGTTGCCATCCATAATGACGCCGTATTGGCGTAAACCCAGCGACATCATGGCACCACCCGTAGAGCGACCAATGCCCGGCAAAGCCATCCACTGTTCGAGCGTACTTGGAAAATGTCCTTGCTGTGCCACAATGGCTGCGGCTTTATGCAAGTTGCGGGCGCGGGCGTAATAGCCTAAACCTGCCCAATACGGTGCAACTTCATCCCAAGTTGCACGTCCTAAATCTTGCACTGTCGGAAAGCGCTGCAAAAAACGCTCAAAATATTGCAATACGGTTTTGACCTGAGTTTGTTGCAGCATGATTTCAGACACCCACACCGCATAGGGATCATCGGCGACTTGCCACGGCAGGTCATGGCGTCCGTGTTGATCGAACCACGTGAGGAGAGCATCGGAAAATGAAAAAGCAGTCATGCGAACCCAGTTTGTAAAGTAGCGGCTTAGTATAGCCAAACTGGCGTGGGAATTACGTGCATAAAAAAAGAAGATGAGCGTGCATCTTCTTCTTTAGGTTTGGTTTCACTTGGTTTGGGATAAAACGAGTCGTGGTTTAAATTTGACCGCTCATACCCCAACGGTTATCCAATTTTAAGGTCTGACCTTCATAGCGTGGAATAATGTGGATGTGTAAATGCTCAGATTTAGCATCAAACACATCGCCATCATTAAAACCCACATGGAAACCTGCAGGTTGATGACGCAATTGCAACTCATTGCGCGCCAATTCTAATAAAGACAATAAACTTTTACGTTCTTTGTCTGTAATGTCAAAAAAAGAGCCGACGTGACGTAGCGGAATGATCACGCAATGTCCTTTAGACAGGGCATTGGGTTCAGGCAAAATTACCCCAAATTCATTTTTTGCCAAAACATCATAATCATCAAAATTGCAATAAGGGCATTGCTCAGTCATTGTTATATCCTCTTCTTTAAAATTTTCTTGGCTTGCGTTGAGTATATGCTGCGTAATGTGAACAGCAGATTAATCTGCTAAACGACGATCCAACACTTCATACATGGCAGCTAAACCTTGTTGCTCTGCCGATGCGTTATAGCCTAAATCGACCCCATTGGCTTTGGCACGTTCATCAGCTTGAGGGTTACTAAAGCCGTGTTTGGCATCTTCAAAAATAATCACTTCATGCTCTACTTGAGCCGCGTGCATTTCTTCACGGAAACTTGCGACGTCGTCTAAAGTCACCATGCTGTCCAGTTCACCATGCAACACCAAAATCTCGGCTTGTACCTGACCTTGCTGTGCAGGGGCTTTCGGGCTGAGGTTGGCGTGGAAGGTCACCACTGCTTTTAATGCTGCGCCAGAACGAGCCAAATCCAGAACGACTTTGCCGCCATAACAGAAACCAATTGCAGCGAGTTTATCGCGATTTACTTCAGGTTGGGCAGCTAAAGTGTCCAAAGCTGCAGACGCACGAGTCACAATTGTGTCAGCATCTGCAAAAGTTTGCATCATCCATTCATTGGCTTGGGCTGCGGTGGTGGTGACTTTTTTATCGCCATACATATCAATCGCTAAGGCTGCAAAACCATGTTCAGCCAATTCACGCGCGCGTTGTTCGGTGTATTCGTTACGTCCCCACCATTCAGGTGCGACAATCACCCCCGCGATAGCTTGAGCTGTTTCTGGTGCAGCAAAATAACCGATCAGTTTGCTGCCATCTGCAGCCGTATATTCAATTTCGCGAGTTTTGATTGCTAAAGCCATGCCTTATTCCTTATCGTTTTCAATGCCATGATTAAAGCATAATAATATGGCACGCATTTTTAAAAACAGGGTAAATACTGCCTATAAATGTGAGAAAATATTTTTAAAATAGCCAAATTGGCATTTGTTGCGTAAAAAGCGGACATAAAAAAAGAAGGAAAAATCCTTCTTTTTTATCTGATTTTTAGAAATTTATAGACGAGGTCACTAGATTTTTCCGCGAGAGAGGAAACCAACAACTGCCAAAATCACAGCAATCACCAATAAAATAATGGCAAAGTCTTTGGATAAACCTGCGACACCACCAAAACCAAGTAAACTCGCGATTAACGCAATCACTGCGAAGATTATAGCCCAACGAAACATAATTGTTCTCCATGTGTTTTTATAGCTTCTGAATTTAGTATAGGGAGCTGAACGCAGCACACTGTTTTGTTTTTGTGTATTAAATGTTCAGTTGTTTGAGTTAAGTGTTTGATTCATTTAAAGACTAAACAAAAGCAACAAGTTGAAACAAGGCTGTTATAATGACGCAGTTTTGTTATTTTCTGTGCGCTATGTCTAATCAATTACGACCTGAATTTTGGAAAAACTATCCGCTGAATGCCTTAAATACTGCGGAATGGGAAGCCTTGTGCGATGGTTGCGGTTTATGCTGTTTGGTCAAACTAGAAGATGAAGACACGCAAGAAGTGGCCTATACCAAAGTGGCGTGCAAGTTACTGGACTGTAACACAGCACGTTGTTCAGATTATGCCAATCGCTTTGACTTTGTGCCCGATTGTATTCAACTTACCCCAGAAAAACTAGAAAAAATTCACTGGTTGCCGCCAAGTTGTGCCTATCGTCGTTTAAAACAGGGCAAAAATTTGCCATCTTGGCATTACTTAAATACGGGCTCACGCCAAAGTGTGATTAAAGCCAAAAAATCTGCGGCAGGGCGTTGTATTTCAGAACTGGATGTTGCAGAAGAAGATATAGAAGATTATGTGGTGCGTTGGGTGCGTTAATTCATACTGCAGAATAAACTTTGAATCGTGTTTTAGCGATAAATCGGTACGATTAGAAATACTCCAAAGCTTGAGATCATAGTAGACTAGGTTGAAGTCAAGTATAGAAATAACAAGATGTCAGAGAGTCATATTCCACTGCCTGAGCGTTTGCGTCCACGCGATTTATCGCAAATTATTGGTCAAGATCATCTTTTAGGTGAGCAAGCGCCGTTACGCCAAATGATTGATCAGGGGCATTTGCCTTCAATTATTTTCTGGGGGCCACCAGGGGTGGGGAAAACCACCATCGCTTTGCTGTTGGCGCAGGCGGTAGATCGTCCTTTTATCAGCCTTTCTGCCTTGAATACTGGGGTCAAAGAGCTGCGTGAAATTATTGCCGAAGGCGGCGATTTGCTCACACCAGTGGTGTTTATTGATGAAATTCATCGCTTTAATAAGTCGCAGCAAGATGCCTTATTAAATGCGGTGGAAAAGGGCAAAATCACCTTAATTGGTGCGACCACTGAAAATCCATCTTTTGAAGTCAATAGTGCGCTGCTTTCACGTTGTCAGGTCTATACCTTAAAGGCTTTAGATGCCGATTCGATTCAGACTTTGCTTACTCAAGCCATTCAGCAAGATCAATTCTTAAAAGACCGTTATATTCAGATTGAAGAATTTGATGCTCTGATTCAGTTTGCTGCAGGTGATGCACGCAAGGCTTTAAACCTACTGGACTTGGTGGCAAGCACCTTTGAACCCGAGGTGGAAAATATCATCACCAACGCGATTGTGGTCAAGGTTGCGCAACAAAACATTGCCCGTTATGACAAGTCAGGCGAGCAACATTATGATTTGGTATCGGCTTTTATTAAGTCAATTCGTGGCAGTGACCCCGATGCTGCATTGTATTGGATGGCGCGCATGCTCAAAGGCGGTGAAGACCCGAGCTTTATTGCGCGTCGCATGTTGATTGCTGCTTCGGAAGATATTGGCAATTCAAATCCGAATGCCTTGTTATTGGCAGGCGAGTGTTTCCGCTCGGTACAAGTGCTGGGTATGCCCGAAGCGCGGATTATTTTAGGACAATGTGCAGTATATTTGGCAACCAGTGCCAAAAGTAACAGTACTTATTTGGCAATTAATAAAGCCATGGATTTGGCTGAAAAAACCGCCAACTTACCTGTGCCACTGCATTTGCGTAATGCACCGACCAAACTGATGAAAGAACAAGGCTATGGCGTAGATTATTTGTATCCGCACAATTACCCAGAGCATTTTGTGCTACAGGACTATTTGCCGCCTGAACTGAAAGGCACAAAGTTGTATGAGTCGGCACGTAATAAACGTGAAGTGGAAGGTGAGCGTTTACAACAACGTCGTTGGCAGCAGACTCAATCCTAAGCGATTTGGTATAGCTGAAAAGATATTTGTAAAAGTATTGGCATAAAAAAAGCTCAAGAATCAACTTGAGCTTTTTTAGATTTGTTTGCAGCCTTGAGTGCTGCATTCAAAGGCTTAAAGCGGTTTGATGTTTACAGCATTCGGGCCTTTTTGACCTTGCGCAATGCTGAATTCAACTTGCTGACCTTCGTGTAAAGTCTTGAAGCCTGAGTGTGCGATTTCGCTGAAATGCGCAAACACATCTGGACCAGATTCTGGTTGAATAAAACCAAAACCTTTAGTTTCGTTAAACCACTTTACCGTGCCTTTCATTGTCGGATTTGACATAGGGAAATATCCTGCTGAATTTTAATATGTTGCAATCTAAAAAAGATTTGGAATAACTGGGAAAAAGATGCGACTTAAAATCTGAACAAACGAAGGATTACAAAATAAAACTACGGACTTAGACGATTAAAACGAACTTCATATTTTTCTAGTATGACAACAAGCATACACGGAATTGCAGAATACACAATTTAAATTCAGATAAATTTAAAAATAGGCAGACAGACTGGGCATTGTGGATGGGGCGATTTTTTCAAAGATTTGGTTTGTAAACCCTGTTTGGTCTACAGCAAAATACAAAAAACCGAGCAATGTTGCTCGGTTTTGGGAATTCAGCTTTTAAAATTGAAAAGCTTGAATTAGATATTGTCTAAGTCGATGCCTAAACGTGCAGCAACTTCTTCATAAGCTTCAACCACACCGCCTAAACCTTGACGGAAACGGTCTTTGTCGAGTTTCTTCTTGGTGTCTTTGTCCCATAAACGGCAACCGTCTGGAGAGAACTCATCACCCAACACAATACGGTCGTGGAATACACCAAACTCAAGTTTGAAGTCGACCAAAATCATGTTACCTGCATCAAACAATGCTTTTAATACATCGTTGACTTGGTAAGTTAATTCTTTCATTTTTGCCAATTGTTCAGCATTGGCCCAACCTAAAGCAATCGCTTGAGATTCGTTTACCATTGGGTCGCCAAGAGCGTCATCTTTAAAGAACAATTCAAATGTAGGTGGGGTCAGTTCTTTACCTTCTTCTACACCTAAACGACGGCAGAGTGAACCTGCAGCGTAGTTACGAATAACGCACTCTACAGGAATCATGTCTAACTTTTTCACCAATACTTCGTTTGGTGTAAGTAGTTTTTCAAAGTGAGTTTCGATACCCGCTTCAGCCAATTTTTCCATGATAAAGGCGTTAAAACGGTTGTTCACCTTACCTTTACGATCTAGTTGTTCGATTTTTTCGCCATTGAACGCAGAGGCATCATCACGAAAGACTAAAATCAGGTGGTCTGCACTGTCTGTGGTATAAACAGATTTTGCTTTACCAGTATAGAGCAAGGTTTGTTTTAACATGAGGGAACCTTTTTCAAAAAAAAATGCCTAGTACGGCTAGGCTGGCCAATTTTGGTAAATCTGGGCCAACAGATCTGCAGCTTTTTCTTGATCTGCAAAGCTGTTATCGGCATTGAATACAGCTAGGTTGTTGCTCGAACCGACAGAGGTCAATCTTAAGACATAAATCTGTTGATCGACCTTAATGGTTGCCTCGTAACGGTTCTTACTTTGACCAACAATGCTGTAATTCAGACTGCTGAGGGTGGCAAGTGTGTATTGCCAAATTGTAGCAGAATTTCCATCAATTTTGAGCAACGGATTTTGGTTTCCGTCAACTACGGGTTGAGGACGTCCAATTTGCGTACTGTCTTGAACTGTGTTGCTGCTGGCTTGCATGGCTTCAGGACGTGGCATCGCAAAACGGTTGCCACGTGCATTTTCAAGCTTAGGTGCATTTGCCGTTGCTAAAGGGTCAACGCTTGGTGCAGGATACAACGGTGTTGCAGGTCGAACCACAGAACCTTCTGGATATTGAAGTGGTGCTAATGTAGCGGCGTCTTTATAGTCCAATGAACCATTATTGATGGCAAGAGAACTACAACCAGCCAAACTCAATACTGAAAGTGCGGCGATAAAACCAAAACGTAATTGCATCATACTAAGCTCTTTTATTGAATGACACCCGCAGCCTGAAGGGCTTCGCGTAACGGTGCACGATATTGTTCTGCAAGCGGAGTTAATGGCAGGCGAATTCCTGTACCAATTAATCCCATTTCATGAAGTGCCCATTTCACAGGAATTGGGTTCGATTCACAAAATAGAATATTGTGTAAATTTGCAATCGCACTGTTTTGTTGCTCTGCACCTGCAGCATCACCTGCGATTGCAGCCGCGCAAACTTGGCTCATGGCTTTTGGTGCAACATTGGCAGTTACAGAAATATTGCCTTTTGCACCGTGCAGCATCAATTGATATGCCGTAGCGTCATCGCCTGAATACACCACCATGTTTTTGCCTGTTAAGCCAGCCAATAATTGCTGACCACGTGGCACATCGCCCGTTGCATCTTTTACGCCCACAATATTTGGGATGTCTGCAAGACGGATGACCGTTTCATTTGACATATCTACACCAGTACGACCCGGTACATTATATAAAATGATAGGTAAATCAACTGCTTCTGCAATTGCTTTATAGTGCTGGTATAAACCTTCCTGAGTTGGCTTATTATAATAAGGCGTTACCAATAAGGCCGCATCTGCGCCCAATTGTTGTGCTTCTTTGGTCAGTTCGATGGCTTCATGCGTTGAGTTTGCACCAGTACCAGCAATGACAGGAATACGCTTATTTGCGACGCGAATAATTTCTGCGATCACTTTGGTGTGCTCTTCCATACTTAAGGTCGATGCTTCACCAGTTGTACCTACAGCAACAATACTGTTGGTACCTTGTTCTATGTGCCACTCAACGAGCTTCTCGAGACCTTTCCAATCTACGCTGCCATCTTCTAACATTGGGGTGACAATTGCGACAATTGAGCCTTGAATGGTCTGTGCTTGCTGAGTCATTTTTTAAAAAGATCCTATTTTTCCATCCACAGAGGTGTAGAAAAGGTAGATGTGGATGGTTGCAGTATTTTGATTTGGGTCAAAATTCAATCAAATTGATTAAATAATGCTTAGCCAAATTATGACTGATTCAGTGTGTCAGAACAATATGCTTTCGTCAAAGCAATCATAAACTTTGTTTAATTTAGTATTTTAGGATCAGCAGCTTGTTGTTCAAAATAAAAAAATAATAACCATCTCCTTTGTACCCAAATTTTCATTGGTATGGCGCAACCCTCATCAGCACTTTTTTAGCCTCAAGTTTGAAATACAACGCTGAATATAGGGTCTGTTGACATTTCATAAATGGCTTGCGCTGTAGGCTAAAACTGAGCAGATCAGGCATGAAACGCAGGGAATAGCGAGACTATTGCCAAGTTTCATAACGCAATCTGAGAAAGTTTTAGCCACAGCCTTTCAGGGCGAGCATATTTTTTGCTGCTATTGCGTTATGTGCCAGTCATTTAGAATGACTAAATTTCCTGTCTCATGCCTTATATCAGCTAAAAAATCTTGCGAGATATATCTCTCACGTCGCAAACGTAGATGAATTGTCAACAGACCCTAGATATTTATATAAAAAAACGCTCAATTCAGACCTTATAGCTCTTATATCTGACTGTTTTAATCGGGATATTTTGATTTTTGATTCTTAAGAATAATAGCTTTTAAGTCTACCTATGTTGTCGCTGACTTCTTAAATGGTGAGAAATCTTGCGCTGAATTTACTGCTTTAAGCGGGAAAATAGCGTGTAATTTGCCAGATTTATTGTTTTTTTCGCTATGTTTTTTTCTACATGCTGCGCAACACGTTTGCGCTGATCTGAAAAAATTCACTTTGGTCTAACACTTATTGATAGCTATTGCTGCAGTTTAAAACTGCGCAAGATGCAGGCTTTCACATGGCTATCTAATTCTAGTAGAGGGACCCAATGGATAGATCAACACAACATAGCGATCAGCGGCATGCGGTTATTACCGTCGCGATCTGCTTTTTAATTGCAGTGATTGAAGGTCTGGATATTCAGGCAGCAGGTATTGCTGCGGCAGGTATCCGTGAGCATTTTGGTTTAGACAGCTCGCAGCTTGGGGTATTTTTTAGTGCGGGTATTTTAGGTTTATTGCCAGGTGCTTTGGTTGGCGGACGTTTTGCAGACCGTATTGGTCGTAAAAAAGTATTAATCTGGTCTACAGCAGTCTTTGCTTTATTTACCTTATGTACGGTGTGGGTGAATAGCTTTGAAAGCCTATTGGCGGTGCGCTTCTTGGCAGGTGCAGGTTTAGGGGCAGCCATGCCAATTTTAATTACTTTGGCATCTGAAGCTGTTTCGCCACAAAACCGTGGTCGTGCTGTGGGCTTGATGTATTGTGGTATGCCTGTGGGTGCAGCCATTTTATCTTTAATTGCCAGTACAGATTTTGGCTCAAACTGGAAAAACATTTTCTATTTGGGTGGTTTGCTGCCATTTATTGTCATTCCATTGATGATGTGGTTATTGCCAGAATCACGTGAATTCTTAAAAGCACAAGCGGCAGGTAAAGATGTCACAGCACAAAATGCTGCGCCAAAAGCATCTTTTAAAGATTTGTTTAATTCACAAAACTTATTGCGTACCTTATTTATTTGGGTGAGTTACTTCTTTACCTTGATGGTGGTTTACATCATGTTGAGCTGGTTACCATCTTTATTTATGGAATTAGGTTTCTCGCGTAAAGAAGGCAGTACTGCACAGTTCTATTTCATGGTGAGTGCGACAGTCGGTACTGTAATTTTGGGTATGCTGACCGACCGTTGGAAAAAAGCCTACGTGATTTTATTGATGTATGGTGGTATTTTGGCAGGTTTATTTGCTCTAAATGCAGCGGGTTCACTCATGCAAATGTATATGGCTTCAGCTTTGGTCGGTGCTTTTGTGATTGGCTGTCAGGGCGTGTTATATGCTTTTGGTAGTATTGTCTACCCAACCGAAGTACGTGGTACTGGGGTCGGTGTTGCCTCTGCTGTTGGTCGTGTAGGCGCAATGCTTGGCCCTGCTATTGCAGGTCAGTTGTTGGCAGCAGGCTTTGGTGCGGCTGGGGTTATTTCAGCAGCCATTCCATGTATTATTATTTCAGCCATTTTCATGTTGTTATTGGTACGTCGTATTCAAACTGTTTAAAAGGATGAGAACAGTTGAAAGACCAAATAGCCTGCACCTGCAGGCTATTTTTTTGTATGTTGATCGCTGATTTTTGAGAGAAAATGCTCGAATGAAGTGTGACAAGTACTGTCGCAAAGCTGCCTGTTCTACTGGGTGGCAATGACGCAAGCAGGGTATAATAAGTCCTAAAAAACAGTAAATATAAGAGTATCATTTGAAGCAGAAAAAATTGATTGCAGAATTTCAGTTGGATCAACAGCAGTTTTCACTGTATCTGATTGAATATGAATTTATCATAGAATTGAAATGCCATTTTCGGGTAACACGGACTTCTCCAAAACAAAATGCATGGCTGGCATTTGCCGATCAAGCCACTTATGAAGATGTTAACGCAGGTATTGATGCCTTTCAGGTGATGCGTTTAACTCGACAGCATTTGGTCAATTATTTAACTCGGCATTCACTGCCTTATTTTTATTTTCATGCTGCGACTGCACGCAAAGCCAAAATCTATCCACGTTTTGTACGGCAATTATTGTTACAGCTACCGAACTATCAACATTGTGCTGAACACAATTCTTTTTATTTTTATCAAAGTGAAACCACTCAGACTTAAATTTCAGCTATGCTGAAGGTCGCATTTAGGATGAGAAAGGAAACAGCATGCAGCAGCTGAATAGCGCCTTGATTGTGGTCGATGTGCAAAATGGTTTTTGTCCAGGAGGTAATTTGGCGGTTGCAGATGCCGATCAAATTATTCCCTGCATTAATGCGCTTGGGCGTGTGTTTCAAAACATTGTGATCACCCAAGACTGGCATCCTGCAACGCATGTGTCCTTTGCTGCTAATCATGCAGGCAAACAGGACTATGAACAGATTCAACTCAGTTATGGCGAGCAAGTGTTGTGGCCTGTGCATTGTGTACAGGGCACACTTGATGCCGAATTACACCCAGACCTAGATTTGCCTACAGCGCAATTGATTATTCGCAAAGGTTTCCACGAGCAAATAGACAGCTATTCTGCCTTTATGGAAGCTGATCGCAAAACCACCACAGGTTTGGCGGCCTATCTAAAAGCCCGTGAAATTGATACGGTTTATATTGTGGGCATAGCTACCGACTTTTGTGTGGCTTGGACAGCGATAGATGCCTGTGAGTTGGGTTTTAGTACCTATGTCATTGAAGATGCCACCAAAGCGATTGATTTAAATGGCTCTTTAGAACAAGCATGGCAACAGATGTTGGCACATGGGGTACAGCGAGTGCAGAGTCAGCACTTACTTGGCTAAAAGTAGATAATAGACTAATTGTGAAAAGGAAGGGTTATACCTTCCTTTTTTGCTATTAAATAAATTGAATTTAAAATAAACTAAATAAAAATCATGTTTTTATATTAACCTTATCCTAGCGAAATATTCTGCAATTAACTGTGGTTGTAACATGATTGTCATAATCTCTACCTACCATGCCTTGCACAGAGGCGAAATAAGCAGACTGTCTTAAAAACAGCATAGAGAAGATATGGAACACTTTCAGCATTCATCTGATACTTATTTTAACCGTGAACTCTCTTTAATTGAGTTTAACCGTCGGGTTTTGGCGCAGGCTTTAGACCCGGAGTTACCTATTTTAGAGCGACTCAACTTTCTGATTATTTTTTCACGCAATTTAGATGAGTTTTTTGAAATTCGTGTTGCAGGTTTGATGAAGCAACTCGATTTGAATTCCATTACCCGTACCCCAGATGCCATTCCGACTGAACAGGTCTTGGCAGAGTTGTCTGATAAAGTGCATCAGGCGGTGAAGCAGCAATACGACACGTTAAACTATGCCATTTTGCCGCAGTTGCAAAGTTTAGGGATTCACTTTATTCAATATCATGACATTTTGGATAAACATAAAGCGTGGATTGCCGATTATTTTGCGCGTCAGGTACAGCCTGTTTTAACGCCAATCAGCCTTGACCCATCGCATCCATTTCCACGTTTGGTCAATAAAAGTCTGAATTTTATTGTCAGCTTACAAGGCAAAGATGCCTTTGGCCGTGAAATTGAAATGGCGATTGTACCTGCGCCACGCTCCTTGCCACGTTTAATCAATTTGCCAAAAGAAGTGGCAGGCAGTGCAACAGAACACATTTTCCTGACTGCGATTATTCAGCAACATATCAATGATCTGTTCCCAGGCATGAAAGCCACAGGTTGCTATGCGTTTCGGGTGACCCGCAATGCCGACCTGATTTTGGCCGAAGATGTTGATGATTTGGCAGTCGCCTTAAAAGATGAATTATCTTCACGTCGTTTTGGGCGTGCAGTACGTTTAGAAATTGAAGATGATTGCCAGCAAGATATTATTGATTATTTGCTCAGCGAGTTTGATTTAGATGAACAGCAGCTATATCGGATTAGCGGGCCGATTAATCTGTCGCGTCTGACCAGTAGTTTTGACCGACCTGAATTGAAATATCCCCCTTTTGCACCTGTGATTCCTAAAATATTTCGAAAGCAAAAGCCGATGTTTGAGATTCTAAAAAAGCAGGATGTGTTACTGCATCATCCATTTGACTCTTTTCAGCCCGTGATTAATTTACTCAAAGAAGCGGCTAAAGACCCAAATGTGTTGGCGATTAAGCAAACGCTGTATCGCAGTGGCCCAGATTCTGAAATTGTTCAGGTACTTGCAGAGGCCGCGCGTAATGGCAAAGAAGTCACTGCCGTGATTGAGCTACGCGCACGTTTTGATGAAGAATCTAATATTATGGTTGCTAATGTCTTACAAGAGGCAGGTGCTGTGGTGGTGTATGGCATTGTGGGTTATAAAACCCACGCCAAAATGATTTTGATTGTGCGTCGTGAGCAAGAGCAGTTGGTGCGCTATGTGCATTTGGGTACAGGCAACTATCACGCAGGCAATGCGCGGATGTACACCGACTACGGTTTAATGACCACACATCCTGATATTTGTGAAGATGTGCATCGGGTGTTTCAGGAGCTCACAGGTATGGGCAGATCGGCAAAATTAAAAAACTTGCTGCATGCACCATTTACCTTACACAGTGAATTGCTCAAACTGATTGAACAAGAAATCGGGTTTGCACAAGCAGGCAAAGCTGCCCGAATTATCATTAAAGTCAATGCATTGACTGAGCCTGAGTTAATTACGGCTTTGTACCGTGCTTCGCAGGCAGGGGTACAGGTCGATTTAATTATCCGCTCGATTTGTTGTTTGATTCCAAAAGTGAAAGCGATGTCTGAGCGTATTCATGTCCGTTCGATTGTGGGACGCTTTTTGGAACATACCCGCGTGTATTATTTTGAGCATGGTGGTGCGAAAAAATTGTATTGTGCCAGCGCAGACTGGATGGGACGCAACTTATTTTCACGTGTGGAAACCTGCTTCCCTATTTTGGATGAGAAAATTAAACAGCGTATTGTGAAAGATGGCTTGCTGAGTTATTTGCATGACAATCAAAATGCGTGGGAGCTACAAGCCAATGGTGAATGGCAGAAAGCTGCTGTGGTGGGGCAGGCTGCCGTACACAATGCGCAAATGTATTTGGTCGAGCAAAAGCAGCTGAATGTGTAAATTTGGCTGTAGTGAATGGATGTGATCTCGCATCTACGAATATGAAAAAAACCTGAGTATGTGCGCATACTCAGGTTTTTATGTTTTTCAAAGCATCTTATGGATTATTTTAAGAGGCTTTTGAATGTTTGCCTTTTAGAATTTCAGTGCGCAGGCTTTGCGCCAACTCAGCCGATTGGCTGTCCATACCATTGACCATAAAGGCGTGGCGCATCAGCACATTGGTCGGATTTGGCATACTCACCAATTCATAATGCGCAGACAGTTCATCTAGCAATTCTTTTGGTAGATGCACTGCATTTTCACGGGCAGATAATTGATGCACCAAACGCTCTGCCGCCTGCACCGCAGATAACTGCATGGCTTCGACGGCGGTAGATAAACCACTGCGAGTTTGCAACACAAAACGTTTTTCTTCGCGGTAACGTTTATACAGCACTTCAGACAATAACTGGAACACCGTGCCAATCATTGCCATACAGGCTGCTGCATTTGGCGTATTGGCTGCAATACTGAGTGTTGCACCATCTTCATTGAATGGCTGTACCGTTTGAATATCGGAGCGGTTTAACTTGTAGTATTGTACGCACAGTTCAATGCTTTTGTTCAGGAAAATCTGACATAAGCTAAAATAAGGCACAGACACACTTTGCGTGACCGTGTCTAATAATTGTTTCGGGTCATAAAACTGAATATTCAGCGCAATGTTGTTCTGATCTTGGCTTTGCTCAATGGCTTTTTTTGCTTTAGGCGAAATCACAGGTTTAGGTTGTTGCTGTGCCTGCGCAAGTGCCAAAGCAGTCTGATGTTTTTCTTGCTCAAGGGCTTGCGTCAATAATTGTAATTCGTGTTTGAGGCGGGATTCATTATTAATGCGTGCCAAATATTCACTACGGCTGGGACGGGCAATCGCGCGATAAGCCAACCATAACAAGGCATGAACCAGTAATGATAAAAGTGTGGCTAGCCATTGGGTACGCAGAATTTCACCAATACTTGGCTGAATTAAGGTAATTTCAATAGTGCCGACTTTCTTTTCATTGATGATGGCGTCGCGGACAAAGACTTCACCTACACGGGTACGTGACTGTCCACCTGTCGCCAAGACCTGATTTTTTGCATCTAAAATACGAATAGAAGCAATGCTTGGATTGGTGGCATAACGATTCACCAATAATGCTAGTGATACTGTATTAGGAGGTTCCAGCTCAGAAAGGCTGTCTGTGACCAGTTGGCTGGTCATTAACTGCCCCTGATTGGCGCGGTTTTCATTTAATTGGTGTGTTGTTGCAAGCACCAATAAAAAGGTGTGAAAAGCAAAACTTACAATCAATAGGCTAGCAAATAGCCCTTGTCTAGGCGCATTCAAGGTAAAACTTCCAAGGCATTTATATTCAATTTAGATTATGATTCTCACAATAGTTGTAGCTCAGACCCGAGTCAATTCATGCGAGAAATCATTCTTATATCATTTTTAGGACCTGACCAACCTAATCAGTTTACTCGATTAATGCAGGTATTGTCCGCTCATTCCTTACAAATCTTAGATGTTGGCCAAGCTGTTATTCATAATCAACTGACTTTAGGTATTGTTGTTGCATCAGAAGACCAGACTGCAACGGCTTTAGCCATGAAGGAGATTCTGATTTTAGCACATGATATTGGCTTAACTGTGCGTTTTAAACCAATCTCTGCAACTGAATATGAGCAATGGGTCAAAGAAGGTGGTCGTACCCGTTATATCGTGACTGCACTGGCGCCAGAGCTGAATGCCTCACATTTACAGGCGGTCACGCATATTGTATCTAGCCAAGGTTTTAACATTGAAACCGTGACTCGTTTGTCGGGTCGTCCACAGCTTAATGCAGCCGAAGACGAACCTAAACGTGCCTGTATTCAGTTTGGATTAAGTGGGCAAATGCTAGATGCAGTGGCTATGCGTGCTGCGTGTTTAAGCCTGTCGAATGAACTGAGTGTGGATGTCGCAGTACAAGAAGACAACGCTTACCGTCGTAACCGCCGTTTGGTGTGTTTTGACATGGACTCGACGCTCATTGAACAAGAAGTGATTGATGAGTTGGCGATTGAGGCAGGTGTGGGCGATCAGGTGGCGGAAATTACCGAACGTGCCATGCAAGGTGAACTAGATTTTCAGCAAAGTTTCCGCGCACGCGTAGCATTACTTAAAGGTTTAGACGCTGCTGTGCTGCCTAAAATTGCCGAACGTCTGACCGTGACCGAAGGTGCAGAACGCCTGATTTCAACCCTGAAATCCTTAGGTTATCGCACCGCAATTTTGTCGGGTGGTTTCCAGTATTTCGCAGAATATCTACAGGAAAAACTCGGGATTGATGAAGTGCATGCCAACATTCTAGATGTAGAAAATGGCATGGTTACAGGCGAAGTAAAAGGTCACATTGTGGATGGTGCGCGTAAGGCATTATTGCTACGTGAACTGGCAGACAAAATGGGGATTTCTTTGGAACAAGCCATTGCGGTGGGTGATGGTGCGAACGACTTACCAATGCTTTCTATTGCAGGTTTAGGTGTGGCGTTCCGTGCTAAACCGTTGGTACGTCAAAACGCCAATCAAGCCATTTCAAGCGTGGGCTTAGATGGTGTGCTGTACTTATTGGGCGTGCATGACAAAGACTTGAACCGTGCCTAATATGACAATTCAATGAAAAAAACGCAGCAGTCATGCTGCGTTTTTTGTTTGTATAATCAGCAGATAACGATGAACGGTAAACAAAAACTGTCGATAAAAACCGCAACAGCATTGAATGAAAAAAATATTTTTTAAGGCAAAAAATAAGGTGTTTTTTTGTAATGACACGCGAATAAAGAGCTAGCTTAGCTTCCCGAAAACTACAAAATTTAAAAAATGTAATGACAATATAATATTGCGACAAGGTGTGTCGCTTTATAAAAATACAAGTCTTTTTTTATCTAGAAAACGCAGCATAATGCAGACATAGAATTTAAATCGACATCCATTATTTATTTAAACGGTATTTGAAGTCGCAGACCAATTCAAAAAGAGGCTGCATCTTTAGACGGAGGTTTTTATGCTAACAGCGAATTTAGCGACCATTGTAGGCTTAAGCCTCGTCGCAGCTGCGTTGATTGCTGTTTTCTTTTCGCCTTATCGTCGCTGGTTAAACTTTATGTTGGCAGGTATGGTGTTTTGGGGTTTATTGGAAGTGGTGCGCTACAGTGTGCAAAGCGTATTTGAACTGCCAATTACCTACAGTTACTTGTCGGCAATTTTCTTGGCGATGACTTTGGTGACTTTATTATTATTACGAGAAGACCGTCGGGCAGAGCGTGCTTTGGCAAAACGTCGCTATATCGAACATACCCCAGTCTATGAAGACGATCAGCAGCAGTGCTCAAGCCGCTAAATCGTACAGACTAAATTCAAAAACTTTAAAAAGATGCAACTGGTTTGCATCTTTTTTGCTTTATCTGTACGGCAGTTTGCGCCATCCAAACAGCGACAAAATTTTAACACCCTCCTAAAGATTGTTATACAAAGCCTTGCAGCAAAAAGCGGGAGTTGTGATAGGATGAGTCTGTTCATTATCCAACAATTACAATAGGCTTCACTGTCATGAAACTTTCTGCAATTCCTGTGGTCAAACTTCCTTTGGTTGATGTCAGCACCGATCCACTTGACCTTCTCGTGGCAGGTTTGGCATTGCGTATGAAACAACTGGCACGTACCAGTCCAAAATTTATTGAGTTGGTGCATGAACGCCAGTTCCGTATTCAAATTGGCACAGACTTGGGTATGGCGCGTCAAATTATTGTCAACAATGGACATATTGACACTGTGGCAGGCGATGCAGAAAAAGCCGATTTTATTTTGCAGTTTGCAGACAGCGAGCAAGGCGTAAAAACCTTAATGAAAGGTGATCCAACTGCATTTATGACAGGCATGCAAAATGGCAGCATTAAAATGGAAGGTGATTTTGGCTTATTGGTGTGGTTTAACCAAGCAGCGAAATTGATTCCACCTAAACTACCAAAACCTGTAAAAGAAAAAATTAAAATGGCACGCCAGTTTATTAAACAAAAAACGGGTAAATAAGCTGCTCAGACCCAAACAAAAACCTCTGATCAATTTTTGACAGAGGTTTTTTTATATGTGATTTACTCGACTTCCAAACAAAAAGTCACAGGCCCGTCATTTACCAAATGCACTTTCATATCGGCAGAGAAAATACCTGTTTCCACCCTGTCAAACTGACTTTTGGCATAGTCCACCAATTGTTCATACAGCGCTTTGGCATCGTTTGGGGGCATCGCAGGGCCAAAATCAGGACGTAAACCTTTTTGAGTCTGTGCCATGAGGGTAAATTGTGAAACCAATAACACACTGCCATTGGCCTGACTGACATTCCAACCCATTTTGCCTTGTTCATCATCAAAAAAACGATATTTTAAAATTTTATCAATCAGCTTTTTGCCTTTCTCAAAATTATCGTCTTTGCCTAAGCCCAAAAATACCAAAATACCCTGTTGAATCTCGCCAGTGATTTCACCATCGACCACGACTTTGGCTTCAAGAACTCGTTGTAATAATGCGCGCATGGGGGACTAATTTTCTCAGTGTGGGGGATGGCTGCAGATTGTAGCAAACTTAGGCACTTTGGCGTGCATTAACATCAATCACGAAAGCATCAGAACGGTAGCTGCCCGCAGAGAGGTAAAATATCTTGGGAAGGCTACACTTCAGCAAAGTTGTAACAAGATTGTCGATAAAAGCCCTTTTTTGCTGAATAAAGTATGCTTTAATGCAAGAAGTACCGCGAAATGATGATCCCTATGACCCCCATTATTCAATCTCTGCTCGATACTGATTTATATAAATTCACCATGTTACAGGTGGTGCTGCATAAATTTCCGCAAACGCACAGTGTGTATCAATTCCGCTGCCGTAATCTTGAAGATACCGCGTATCCACTGAGCGATATTTTAGCTGAGTTGAATGCGCAGCTTGATCATTTGTGTCAGTTGAAATTTAAAGAAGATGAATTGCAGTATTTGCGTAATTTACGCTTTATTAAAAGTGACTTTGTCGATTATTTAGAATTATTTCAGCTCAAGCGTCGTTTTATTCACGCCAGTATTGATGCGCAAGGTCGTTTGGATATTCGGGTAGAAGGCCCGATGGTACAGGCCATGATGTTCGAGATTTTTGTCCTGGCAATTGTCAATGAACTGTATTTTCAGCGCATCCGTAATGATGAGGTTTGGGCAGAAGGTGAGCGCCGTTTACAGCAAAAAATTGCCCTGATTCAAAGTTACCAACAGCAGCAACTGCCTGAAGATCCACCATTTTTGGTTTCAGATTTTGGTACGCGCCGCCGTTATAGTTTTGCATGGCAAAAGCACGTGATTGCGGCTTTTCATCAAGCTGTACCTGAAGTGTTTCGTGGTACTAGTAATGTACTGTTGGCTAAAGAATTAGGCATTACCCCAATTGGGACAATGGCACATGAGTTTTTACAGGCATTTCAGGCGCTAGATGTACGTTTACGTGACTTCCAAAAAGCCGCACTAGAAACTTGGGTGCAAGAATATCGGGGTGATTTAGGCATTGCCTTGACTGATGTGGTCGGGATGGATGCTTTCCTGCGTGACTTTGATTTGTATTTTGCCAAGTTATTTGATGGCTTGCGACATGACAGTGGCGACCCGTATGTGTGGGGCGATAAAGCTTATGCACATTATAAAAAGCTAAAAATTGACAGTAAAACTAAAATGCTGACCTTCAGTGATGGCTTAAATGTCGAAAAAGCATGGGCCTTGCATCAGTATTTTAAAGACCGTTTTCAGGTTAGTTTTGGGATTGGTACCAACTTAACCAATGATATGGGGCAAACTGCGCTAAATATTGTGTTGAAATTGGTGGAATGTAATGGTCAGTCGGTGGCGAAATTGTCCGATAGTCCGGGTAAAACCATGACCGATAATGACACCTTCTTGGCATATTTACGCCAAGTTTTTGAAATACAAACGCCTGTTTAAAACCTGAGCACATTGAAAAAACCGAAGAAAATCTTCGGTTTTTTTCTAGATTAAAGCATGTGATTGTTAAAATTCTGCGAAAGTTATGAAAAAAACAGCATGCTATCAAAAATGACCTATACTAAGTTAAAGTTGATTGCCAAACAGACTGAACCGCATAAAAATGAGCACTTCTCCATTCAATTTTGGACTGCTGATTGAAGCAGAAGATTTAGTTCCCTTTTTAGGGCATGAAAAATTGCGCATTGTCGATTTGAGCCGCAATTCGGTGTACGAGCAATTGCATCTTCCGCATGCTTTACAGGTCAAACCGAGCATGTTGCTACGTCAGGATGAAGATACATCGGGTTTATTGCCTGAACCCGAGGCTTTACAAGACTTGATTCAGTATTTGAGTATTTCCCCTGAGCATCATGTGGTCGCCTATGACGATGAAGGTGGCGCATGGGCAGGGCGTCTGATTTGGAATTTACACTGTTTAGGCTTTGAAAATACCAGTTTACTAAATGGTGGGATTCACGCATGGTTGGCAGCAGGTTTTCCAACTACTTCTGAGGTTGAACCGCTAACACCCGTCAGCATGCTTGTTCCTGTTGCCGAGCAAAATCAGTATCGAATTCAATATGATGAGCTATTAGAAAAGTGCCAAAACCAGTCGGTGCAACTTTGGGATTGCCGTACCGCAGATGAATATACAGGGTTACGTTTGGCTGCACGACGCGGCGGTCACATTCCTGGGGCATTGCATTTTGAATGGAGTACTGCCCTTAATCGTGAAAATCATTTAAAATTGCATCCCTTAGAACGCACACGACAGCGTCTGGAACAACTCGGATTCAATTTAAACGAACCTGTAGTGGTGTATTGTCAGTCACATCACCGTTCAGGTTTGGCCTACATTTTAGGGCGTTTATTGGGTTGGAAAATTCAGGCCTATGATGGTGCGTGGAGTGAATGGGGCAACCGCCCTGACAGTCCTGTTATTACTGGAGAGTTGCCGTCTTGAGCCTCACATCACGTTTAAAAAAACAAATTTTCATTCAGGCACAACGCGTTGTGCCACAACATCAATTATCACGTGTTGTGGGTAAACTTGCAGCCAGTGAGCATCCTGTGCTCAAAAATGCGGTGATCACTGCATTCAAGGCGCAATACGGCATTGATATGTCTTTGGCAGAACAAAGCAATGCCTTGAAATATAAATCTTTTAATGAATTTTTTACCCGTTCTTTAAAGCAGGGTGTGCGGGAAATTGACAGCAATCCGAACAGCATTGTATCGCCTGCAGATGGGGCGATTTCACAGTTGGGTAAAATTGAAGATGGGGCAATTTTTCAGGCCAAAGGTCAGCAATTTACTGTTGAAAACTTAATTGCCGACCCGCAATTGGCTGAACCATTTAAAAATGGTCAATTTGCAACCGTGTATTTATCTCCGCGCGATTATCACCGTGTACACATGCCTTTTGCAGGCACACTCACCGAAACTTTATATGTGCCAGGTGAGTTGTTTTCTGTCAATCAAACCACAGCCGAAAATATTCCGGGTTTATTTGCCCGCAATGAGCGCATGGTGTGTTTGTTTGATACCGAATTGGGTCGTATGGCGGTTGTTTTGGTGGGTGCCATGATTGTGGCGGGCATTGAAACCGTGGCGACAGGCAAAGTGAAACCATCAGGGCGTTTGGAGCTGAATCAGCACCAATTATTCCTTGAAAAAGGTGCAGAATTAGGACGTTTTTATTTGGGTTCAACCGCGATTGTTTTGTTTGAAGAAAATAAAATGCAGTGGGATGCTGAATTCAAAGCCAATTCTGTAGTGGAAATGGGGAAAGCCCTGGGACATATCGTTTCTGCTGAATAAAATATGTGAATAAAGAAATAAAAAACGCCAAAGTAATTTGGCGTTTTTTTGTTTTTTAAATCTGTAATTTATTGTCTATTTTAGCTCAACCAGCGCTTAAGTTTCGTAATACAAACGTTCTTTTGGGAACACGACTTTAAATATAGAGCCTTGATTTTCTTTAGATTCGACTTCTAAGTGTGCATTATGCTGCATCAAAACGTGCTTCACAATTGCTAAACCTAAACCAGTACCGCCTGTTTGTCGGCTACGTGCGCTGTCTACACGATAAAAGCGTTCGGTTAAGCGTGGTAAGTGTTTCGGATCAATCCCGATGCCTGTATCTTCCACAGTAAAATAACCTTGATTGCCATCATCATGCCAGCCAATGGTAATCGTCCCACCTTTCGGGGTATATTTAATCGCATTGGTGATCAGGTTGCTAAAGGCACTGGCCAATTCTACATCTGAACCAATCAGATCATAATGACTGTCAATATTTAAGTTGAGCGTATGTCCATAATCGACGTTATAGGCATGTGCATCGTCAAATAATTGATTCATTAAACTTGGCATTTCAATAATTTGATTTTTGGCGATGGTTTTTTCATTTTCCAGACGCGACAGCAGCAGCAGGTCATTTACCAAAGCGTTCATGCGTCGGGTTTGTGACTGCATTTGCTCAAAAGCACGTTTCCAACGCGGGTTAATATCTTCCTGATCGGTAAAGGTTTCGATATAACCACTCAGCACCGTTAGCGGAGTGCGTAATTCGTGTGAAATATTATCGACAAAGTCTTTACGCATTTGTTCTAGGTTATGCATACGCGTCATGTCGTAAGCAAATAACAAACGGCTATCGCCACCAAACTGAGTCATTTTGACTTGCACATATTGCCCTTCATGCACGCTAGATTTCATTTTTAAACCGTCAGGTGCTTGATCAATATGATTAAAATATTCAATAAAACTAGGTTGGCGCAAAATAGTGAGGATGTTGCGTCCACGGTCTAAAGGCTGAATACCCAATAGCTTTTCAGCAGCAGGGTTCCACCATTCAATTTGATGATTTTCATCAATCAGCATCACGGCTTCATCCAACGCCACCAATGAAGACTGGGCGCGATCAATCAACCCGACCATTTCGGCCTGAACGATACGTTCCTGACGTTGTGAGCGATAAACATTGAACAGTAATGCACCCCAAATACCATGCAGATTTGGCGGCACATCATAAGGACGATTGGAAATCCAATCATTAACTAAATAGAGGGAGCGCATTTGCTGAAGAAAAAACAGCAAAAAGGCGAGGCTAATACAAATCCAAAAATACCCAATCCCAAAACCAATCAAGCTTGCAATAATTAGGAAAAAGGCCAATAAACGAAAATCTTGTTTGGCAAAAGTCCATAAACTGCTGTAACGAACTTGTTTGAGGTCACGGGCGAGTTCAGGGACTGGGTAAGGTTCGTACATAAAATAATTTTAGCCTAAAGCAACATCCGCACGTGTCGAGAAGCGATAGCCTGTACCACGTACCGTTTGTACAAAACGGTCTACACCATACGGTTCTAAAACTTTACGTAAACGACGAATATGCACATCAATAGTTCGGTCTTCAATATATACATTGCCGCCCCAGACTTGGTCAAGCAATTGCGCTCGGGTGTAAGCGCGCTCTGGGTGCGTCATAAAGAACGCCAATAGACGATATTCGGTTGGGCCCATTTCTAAAATATTGTCACCAAAACTGACACGCTGGCTGACTGGGTCCAAAATTAAACCGTTGGCATCAATAGTTTTTTCACCGCTTAAGGCATTGGCACGACGTAAGACCGCTTTAATACGTGACACCAGTTCACGGGTCGAGAACGGCTTAGTCATGTAGTCGTCCGCGCCAGCATCTAAACCTTGAACTTTGTGATCTTCTTCGCCACGTGCAGTGAGCATAATCACAGGAATTTCAGCAAGGTTGTCATCGCGTTTTAGGCGACGGCACAAGTCTACACCGCTGACACCGCCTGGCATCATCCAATCAAGCAAGATAAGCGCTGGACGTTGATCGACAATCATCTGATGAGCTTGTTTTGCATCTTCTGCTTGTAAGCACTGAAAGCCTGCCATATCTAAAGAGGTATGGATCATCTCCCGAATTGGAAGTTCGTCATCGACGATTAAAATGTAGTCATCTTTCACAACGCAATATCCTATAGATGTTAACGGTGGACCGTTTTATTTATGACAGGCTTATTACAAAGATTAATTATGACAGTATCATTGCAGAAAGGGTTGAATGGGCTATTTTTGCAATAATTTGTGACAAAATAGTGTCGATTTGATGAAAAAACTGAACAGATTCAGTCAAAGTAAATAGGGTCTGCTGACACTTCGTCTATGTTTGCGACGTGAGAGATATATCTCGCAAGATTTTTTAGCTGATATAAGGCATGAGGCAGGAAATTTAGTTATTCTAAGTGACTGACTCATAACGCAATAGCGGCAAAAAAATATGCTCGTTCCGAAGGACTGTAGCTAAAACTTTCTCAGATTGCGTTATGAAACTTGGCAATAGACCCACTATTCCCTGCGTTTCATGCCTGATCTGCTCAGTTTTAGCCTACAGCGCAAGCCATTTATGAAATGTCAGCAGACCCCTCTGAATTTGAAAAATATTATGAATATTTTTCGATTTTATGACAATGTCGAAGAATCTTTCACAAAAGCTTGCTCTTTTTCCGAAAAGGTCTGTAATAACGATAAAAATACAATACGGCAAGAAGACAAGACATCTTCCATGGATTGTTTGAAATCGCTCATCACCCAGCGAATCGCAATTTGGGTGACATAACCATTTAAGCCTGTCGCTACCAGTGAAATTTCTCGGTTGGGGCGGTCTAAATGCGGCATCATCAGCATGACAAAGGCCTGAATCATGCGGTCAAAACGCGACATAGTTTCGTGAATGGTGGCTTGGTTATGTAGTTCTTGCACCAGCATGGCATCAATATAAATAATACGTGCCATTTGCGGGTTATTTTTTAGCGTGGTCAGTAAAGCAGTCAGTCCTGCATCAATCATTTTTTTAGGATCAGCCGAGGCTTGCATAATGGCTTGCATGACATTTTGCTGTAATTCATCAATCAATTTTAAAAAAATGGTCTGAAACAGTTCTTCGCTTTTTTTAAAGGATTCGTAGAAATAGCGCTCGGTTAGTTTGGCTTCGGTACAAATATCTTTTACGGTCACGGCAAAAAAACCATGCGTGCCATAGGCTTGAATACCTGCCTCAATCAGTTTTTCACGACGCGCCTGTTTGCGCTCAGTTAAAGACAAGCCTTTAAACTGACGTTCTTTTTGTTGTTTCTGGGTGGTTTTTTCTGTTTCTGCAGTCACGGGCAGTTGTTCTGTCATGTTCAGTTAAGCCAAATAAGAACCGTAATTAGGCTTTATACTAGCAATAATTATCTGTTAAACCTATGTTTTCAGATTCATTTGCGATATTCGTACTGGCTTATATTGACAATACTTATTGTCAAAATTATATTTAAACCACAGCGCATCGCACAGCCCTACAAAACAACAAGCAGGTCTGAACTGTGCACGCCACATACTCAAGGAAATCACATGAAAAATTTTAAAAATAAAGTTGCCGCAATTACAGGCGCAGGCTCGGGGATTGGGCAGCAATTGGCTGTTCTATTGGCGAAGCAAGGCTGTCATTTATCGCTCAGTGATGTGAATGAACAAGGTTTGGCGCAAACAGTGGATTTGCTCAAAGACAGTAATGTGCGCGTGACCATTAAAAAGGTGGATGTTTCTAAATTAGAACAAATGCGCGAATGGGCAGCTGAAACTGTGCGAGACCACGGCTCGGTCAATATGATTTTTAATAATGCAGGCGTGGCGTTGGGTTCTACCGTAGAAGGTGCAAGTTACGAAGAGTTGGAGTGGATTGTTGGTATTAATTTCTGGGGTGTGGTCTATGGCACCAAAGAATTTTTGCCTTTAATCAAACAAACGGGAGATGGTCATATCATTAACATTTCCAGTTTATTTGGTTTAACTGCACAGCCAACGCAGTCGGCTTATAACGCAACCAAATTTGCGGTGCGCGGTTTTACCGAGTCTTTGCGTCAGGAATTGGATTTGGAAAATTGTGGTGTGAGTGCGTTGAGCGTGCATCCAGGCGGGATTCGTACCAATATTGCCAACAATGCTAAAATGAACGACAGCATGCGCACTTTGGGCATGAATCCTGAAAAATCGGCACGTGCTTTTAATAAATTATTGCGTTGCCCGCCTGAAGAAGCGGCGCGCCAAATTTTAGAAGCGGTACAAAAAGACAAGCGCCGTTTATTGATTGGTAATGATGCCAAAACTTTGGATTTAATCCAGCGTATTGTTCCAACGGGTTATCAGAAAGTTACCGCATGGGCGACTAAGTTGGGCAAGAAACGCGGTTAATCTAACTTACAAATATAAAAGACCATTCAGACCAAAACCTGAATGGTTTTTTTCTTCCAGACGAATTGATAATATGCGCCTTGACCAATGCACAGGCTCACAAAGGCCAAAGCATAGGCATACCAAATACCTTCCAAGCCCCAGCGTTGACTAAACAAATACGCACATGGCACTTCAATCAGCACAATGGCTAAAATATTGATGATCATGGGTACAGTGACTGTACCACTGGCACGCATAATTGAGGCAAAAATTGCACTGGCACCAAAGAATACTATAGCCCACAACACAATAAATAAGAGCTGCTGACCCAGTACCACCACCGCAGGATCGGTAATAAACAACGCCATCAGATATTTAGAAAATAAATAACCCAAGGTGACTAAAATACCTGTAATCAGCAAATTCATGCCTAAGGCTGTACGGGTCACTTTAGCCAGTAATTCGGCTTTGCCTGCACCAATGGCTTGTGCAGCAAAAATTGAAGCGGCAATTGCAATAGATAGCGCAGGAAATTGAATATAGTTCAACACCTGATTAACTGCGCCATAGGCGGCAGTGGCCTCAGCACCATGCCGATTGACCAAACCGACAATCACCAAACCTGCCATAGAGGTAGTGACCATTTGTAAGCCTGTGGGAATCCCTAAGCGTAAAATCACCTTGCTTAAATTGGGTTGATGCCGAATTTGACGTAGTAGATGCACATCCATTTTTAAGGGATGATTCTTTTTATTCAGGTAAATCACCAAAAAAATTAAAACAGCCAGATAGCCCAGAATGGTGGCAATTGCAGGGGCAATAATGCCCAAGCGAGGAAAGCCAAAATAACCTGCAATCAGGATGGGGGTAATCACCAATCCCATTAAACTAGTCAAACTCAGGGCAATGAGTGGCGTAAGGCTATCGCCCACTCCACGTAAAATAGAGGTATAAATAATATACACAAACAGCAGTGGGCTGCCTGCCAACATCCATTGCACATAAGGCAGGGATAGATGCATCACTTTAGGGTCTGTGCCCAATAAGATTAAAATTTGTTCGGCAAAAATTACCCCTAAACAGGCAATCAAACTGCCGCCAATCAGGGTCATAAATAAAGTCGAGCCGACAATACAGCGCACTTTTTCGACATTTTGTGCGCCCCATGCTTGTCCAACCAACACGGTCGAGCCTGCCGAGAGCCCAATCACAAAGGCCATCAGGCAAAAAATAATGGGAAAAAATACCGACACTGCAGCAATGGCTTCCACACCCAGCATTTGCCCGACAAAAATTGTGTTAATGGTGCCCGAAAGATTTTGCAAAATATTGGTGGCAATCAGTGGCAATAGAAATACCAAAAAGGTTTTCCAAAGCTGAGGGTGATCGACCAGTGCCTGAGGTCTTGCCATGCCAAATCCTGCGCTTCACTATGCGGTTGTTTGAAATTTCACCCTAGCATGATTTGGTCATAAAAAGCCTTAGCTTTTCAGTAACTCAGTGACATTTCAGTAGAGCTTCACTACTTAAATTGCCGATAAAATTTCACCTGCACGCAACAGGGTTTCAGTTTTTTTAGCAAAGCAGAAGCGGATTAAACGTAAATCATCGGGTGGGGTTTGATAAAATGCAGACACAGGAATACCGACAATGCCGTACTGCTCGGCTAGAAAATGACACATATCTACGGCATTTAAGTCAGGGCGGATATTGCTGTAATCTAAATTTTGAAAATAAGTGCCTTGAGCAGGGCTGAATTGAAAACGTGAATTGGCAATCCCTTGATTAAACAAATCACGTTTGTCCTGATAAAACTTTGCCAATTCTGCAATATGTTCAGGATGCTGCTGCATATAATTCGCCAGAGCTACTTGCACAGGGCTAACCCCGCAGAAATTAATAAATTGATAGGCTTGGCGAAAGAGCTGCATTAAGGCAGGTGCAGCCGCACAGTAGCCTGTTTTCCAGCCTGTGACATGAAAAGTTTTACCAAACGAGCCCACGACAAAACTACGTTCCCTAAGCTCAGGAAAAGACAGCGCAGAGCGATGTTGATGCGTATCAAAGACTAAATGTTCATAGACTTCATCGGACAGCACCACAATATTATGTTCCTGAATGACATCAATTAAATGCTGCCAATCTTGCGCTGACCATACTGTACCTGTGGGATTATGTGGCGTGTTGATGATGATCATGCGGGTTTTGGCATGAATCGCATCTTTAACCCTATTCCAGTCCACCTGAAAATGCGGGGCTTGCAATGGAATGTGCATGGCTTTTGCACCCAGCAGCTTTGCACATGGGGCATAGCTGTCATAACTCGGGTCAAAAATAATGACTTCATCACCTGCTTGCAGCACGGTTTGCATAATGCTGAAAATGGCAAGGGTTGCCCCTGGGGTGATGGTAATTTCACTGACAGGGTCAAGCTGTAATTGATCGCGCTGCAAAAACTGCTGCGCCAGTTGTTCACGCAGTGGTAAGTAGCCATCACCTGAAGGATATTGATTGAAACCTGCATGTGTGGCGTGGCTTAATGCGTCTAGTAGTGCTGCAGGTGCAGGAAAATCTGGAAAACCCTGCGATAAATTTAAGGCATTGAGTTGTTGAGCCAAAGCCGACATACGGCTAAAAATACTGAGGCCTTGAGCAGGGAGTTTTGCGTGAATATTGAGCATAGAGAGGTTCTGATGGTGGCAGCAGTTTGCTTTACATCGTAGCGTTTTCAGGGTTGAATGCAAATGGGGATGGTTGCCTATAAAAATATGATTTAAATTTATACGAGCATTCCAAAAATGATATGTTTTGATAGAATGGAAAAATTAATTAATTATTTTTGTGAGGTTTTTTTATGAAAAAATTTATTATCGGGGGAATGGTAGTTTCTACTCTTTTAGTTTCAGCGTGTAGCACTTCCCAACCAATGTGGAGAAAAGCAGGAATCACTCCGCATGACACTAATAATGCTTTAGCAAAATGTCGTTACGATGTCGGTTTGGCCAAAGTAAACCAAAATGAAAAAGCAGAAATGATTAGAGATTGTATGATGGCCCAGGGTTTTAGATATACTTATTAATTTCTATCAAATTCAATTATATAGGTTTATTAATGAAAAAGTTAATAGGTTTTGCAACCATCGCTGTTTTTTGTACAAATTCTTTAGCAGAAATTTCTGTAAAAAATAATAGTATTCCTTTAAATAAGCTTCCTATAGAAATTAAAGAAGCAGTCCAAACTAATTATATTGAAGCATGTCAAGGTATATCTGAAGACGAAGAAATGGCTATTAAAAATCCTAAGATAACTTTTGATAAAGGTTTTTTAGTAAATGTAGATTTTAATGGAGATGGTTTAAAAGATTATATTATCAGATCTTCAAATGTTACATGTGAAGGTGCTTACTCAATGTTCACCGGAAGCAGTGATGGCTTTATAGATATTTACTTTCAAAATAAGGAAGGCAAATATGATCATGTTCTTAACTATTGGTTAGGACGTGAAGGATTAGAGCTTAAAAAAACTAAAGATAGTTATCGTTTTACATCTGAATATAACGACAGTTATTTAGCATGGGATCAATCTATAAATAAGTTTATTTCATATTATGGTCCTGAAAAAAGAAAAGATATTTTAGATATAAATGATGAAAACTCTACCACTGGTCAAACTTCTACAGAAAAAGGTGAATTTTAAAACAAGCATTTCAATAATTTAGGAAAAATCATAAGACACTCATCTAGTAAATTTTTTCATTAAAATTAATGAATATTCATGAAACTGGGAGTCTTTTGACTTTATCTTTTTGATATGACAATTTTTTTGATTTTCAGAAACCTATATCAGCAATAGTAACCTCAAATCAACTCGACCAACGCCCGAATAATCCCTAAACCCAAACCAATAAATGCACCGACGACGACACCATTGACTCGAATCATGTGTAAATCGCCACCGACTTCATTTTCAATTTTGCCAATCATTTCGCGTGAGTCCCATTCATGAATACGCTCACTAATAAAACGAATCACTTTTTCGCTGTACTGATCAGACAAATTGACCGCAATAGCCCCCATTTTTTCATTCAGTAACTGACGCACCGCCGTGTTGGCAATAATATTTTCACCGACTTGTTGAATGGCAACACGCAGGTTTTGCGCAATTCCTGAATCAGGTTTTTGTAAATCTTCCTTAATCGCATTGCAGAGAATGACCACGGCACCACTGATAAAATTCAAGACTTGTGGGCTGTCTAATAGGGCATTTTTAGTATCATTTAGGCGCAGACTGGCACTGCTGTTGTTATCTGCCAGTTGTAACATGAGTTGCTGCCCAGCCTCTTCAATTTTTTGTCGCCAAGGATGTTCAGGGTCTGCCAGCATGGATTCGACCCGTTGCAGTAAAGAATCTATAGTGCGTTGCTGCACATCAATTCCAATCCAGCTCGCACCTTTGGCCAGTTTCCACACGCCAAGTTCTTTAAATAATTGACGAGTCAATTCACGGCTTTTTTCAGGATGTTTCAGCATCCAGTCATGGGCAAGGTCTAAACCGCGTTGCAGCACATCTTGATGGAAGTCATTTTCCAAAACCGCACGCAGCATTTCACTGGCCAAGTGGTTGACCTGCGTGTTGCGAATCCATTGTACGCTGTTACTTTGAATAAAGCGCCCAATTTGTTCTTGCCCAACAAATTCAAAAATTTTCGGTACAGTTTGCTGAATGACTTGGGTCACTTGCGCATTATTTTGCTGATTCGCCAGCCATTTGCCCACGGCTAAAGATAAATCTGTACTGTGCAGGCTTTTTTCTACCACTTGTGGCGACAAAAAGTTTTCCTGTACAAAACGTCCCATCGACTCGGCAATACGGTCTTTGTTGCGCGGAATAATTTCGGTGTGATCACGTAAAAACTTGGGAATTGGCATTTTGCCAAAAGGATTGCGAAACAGCACAGTAATTGCATACCAGTCTGCCAGACCACCCACTACACCTGCCTCGGCAGATAGCATCAGAATATGAATCAACCAGGTATATTCAGGCAGTAATTTTGCGGTCAGCATTAATGCCAGCCAGGTCAGTACCGCAATCACTAAGGCAATGGTGGCAAAGCGTTTACTGCGTTGCAAACTTGGAGATACGTTTGCCGAGTGCTGAGTTGGGCTATTGGCAGGTGCTGGATTCATGCACACATCCTTTTAAAGCGAGAGTGACCAAATAACAATGGTTGATGCAAATTACGGTCTTACTGTGCCGCAGGGGCAGCAGGCGCAATCAGCGGTTGTCCCGTTGGACTTAACCCATATTTAGCGCCTAAAGACTGTAAAATCAATGTGGCATCAAAGGCATCTTCAGGTGCAGATTTTTGATCTTTAAAACACTGAATGGTGTAAGACACTTGAGTCGGATCGAGGGTCACCACTTGCGGCATATCATAGAATGGGTCAGGCCAGAATGGTGCGCGACGATGATAATATCCATACGGCGAATAGCTATACGGATAGTAACTTGGTGCAGGGTAAACCACGGCTTGTCTAGGTGGTTTCTGGCTACGGTTACTCGGATCATCTAAAACTTTAAAAAAGCGAAAACCGTGTTGCAGCGTGGTTTGTGCTGCTTTCACCAAAGTAATTTCTGCTGCAGTGCCAAAACTCATGTTATGACCCGCTAAAAAACTAATCCGATAGGTTTGCGCATTGAGCGGTGTGGTGCTGTATTGCCCCAACTGCTCAAAGCTGAGCGGTTTAGAGGATGTCGTGGCACAGCCTGTAAACAGCAAACTGCTGGCAAGGGCAAGACCGAGTAGGGAATATTTCATGTGAAAGCTCCTGTACACATCAACCAGCCAAGACAAGCTCGCCAGTTAGAAACTGCTATTGGGTTGGGTTAAAAACTCAAGTTCTTCTGCACTCGAAGGACGTCCCAACACCTGATTCCGATGCGGATAACGCCCAAAACGGTCAATAATCACTTTATGTTTCAGTTCATAGCCCAACACGGTGGGGTCATTCAAACTTTCAAACAACGTTAATGCGACTTCGTGAATACGTTTGGATTCACTGTGCATAAACGGCATATATAGAAAACGACGTTCGGTTGGGTTTAAGTCCTGATCCAATTTTAAGTGAATCATTTCCTGTGCCAACACCAAGGCTATTCCATCTTGGGCAAAGGCACGCGGGTCATTACGGTATAAATTACGTGATAATTGATCTAAAACAATGATTTCAGCCAAACGACCTGCGGGTGTTTCGCGCCATGTCCATAGTTCTCCTTGTGCCGCTTGTTGCAGTACATCGGTAAATTTTTCTGCAAGCACGGCATCAAACTCTGCGCTTTTGACAAACCAGTTCGGTTCCGCAGCAGGAGAAAACCAAAAATCTAAAAAATCCTGATAATTCATACGCTTTATTATTTACCTCTGTTCTTTTGATTATAAAATCACAAATTTAGCATGTCTTATAGTGCAACTTTGTGATAAAAAATTGCCAAATTAAAATTTATTGGCGTTGACCACTTTATTAAATGTCAGCATGCCCCAAAATCATCATTTTGTTAGAAAAAACAGCCCAAGCGCATGTGCTGATGCCAAATCAAGTTATACTTGAACGGTAGCAATTTCATCTCAGATCATCTGCATGATAGAGAAAATTGCCACCGACCCAAAATCAGCCTGTGGTTTATGTCGTATTTGTAGTGTATTGGATTAAGCGAGAGTGTAATGAGTCAACCCGAACCAAATGCGCAAGATGTTCTACCAACATGGGTAGACGCTGCGTTGCTTCAAGGGATGTTGCGCGGGATTGAACGCGAAAGTCTGCGTATGCAAAGCGATGGCTTCTTGTCGCAGCAAGCACATCCTCAAGCCTTGGGTTCGGCACTCACACATCCGCATATTACTACGGACTATTCCGAAGCGTTGATGGAGTTCATTACTCCACCGCAAAGCAGCATTCAACACGCGCTTGATTATTTGCGAGATATTCATAGCGTGGTGCATCAACACTTAGGCGAAGGTGAAAAACTTTGGCCGCTGTCGATGCCGTGTATGCTCGATGAAACCGATGACGGTATTCCACTGGCGCAATATGGCAGCTCCAATATTGGGCGCTTTAAAACCTTGTATCGCCGTGGTTTAGGTGTGCGCTATGGTCGCCGTATGCAGACCATTTCAGGGGTGCATTATAATTTATCCTTCCCTGAACATTTATTTGCCGCCTTGCAACAACATGAAAGTGATGAGCAGCTCAAAGCACTGAGTTTGCAAGATTATCGTAGTCATCGTTATTTAGGTTTAATTCGTAACTTTATTCGTTTAACGCCATTGGTGATGTTTTTAGTCGGTGCGAGTCCATCGGTTTGTCAGTGTTTTATGACAGGGCGTGAACATCATTTGTTGCCGTTGTTAAGAGGCACGTTGTATTTACCGTATGCGACTGCGTTGCGTATGGGTAACTTTGGCTATCAAAACTCGGCGCAGAAAAAACTTGGTATTCATTACAATGACTTAACAGGTTATTTAGATGGTTTGCAAAAAGCCGTGAAAACCCCGTACTTGCCATTTAGCCGCTTAGGTTTAGATGATGCTACGGGTGAGCCAATTCAAATTAATGACCATGTGCTGCAAATCGAAAATGAGTACTACAGTTTGGTGCGCCCAAAACAAGTACCACAAGAAGGTGAAACCCCATCTCAAGCACTTGCCAATCGTGGTATTGGTTATGTCGAATTACGTGCGGTAGATGTTAATCCGTATAGCCCAATTGGGATAGATGAACATACCGCAGGCTTTTTGGAAGTCTTAGCATTGTATTGTTTGTTGCAAGACAGCCCAGCCTTGTTAGATGCGGAACGAAGCATCATCGAAAAAAATCAGGCCGAAGTGGTCAATCGTGGGCGTGCGCCAAATGCGCACATTCAAGAGGGCGATGTTAAAACCCCAATTGAAGCGTGGGGACAGCAGTATGTCACCGCTATGCAACCTTTGGCTGTTTTACTCGATCAAAGTTATGCGACGCAGCTGTATTCTCAAGCTTTAGAACGCATGATGGCGCGTTTACATGAAGTCGATGAAACCCTGTCGGCACACATGATTGCCGATACTATTCGTCATGGTGGTACGTGGGGCTTTGGCAGTTATATGGCACAGCAACATGCACATGCGTATGAACAACATACGCTTCGTCCTGAAACACAAACATATTTTGATGAAATTGCAGTGCAATCTATTCAGCAACAACAACAACTTGAACAAGCACAAGGTCTGAGTTTTGCAGACTATGTCGCACAATATAGATAACAGTTCAGGGATTTAAACATGCAATTGAGTTATCGTCTGCTAAGTGGTGTTTTATTTTTAGCCAGTGTCATTGGGATGACATTTGCATTGTATTTGGAGCATGTGCAAGGTTTAGCGCCGTGTCCACTGTGCGTTTTTCAGCGGGTGGGCCTAATTGCATTGGGCTTGGTTTCACTGATTGCCTTTGTGCATAACCCTAAATCTAACGTGGTTAAGCGTATTTATGCGCTGTTCGGCAGTATTGGAATTTTATGGTCGGTGGGTGTGGCAGCACGTCATGTTTGGCTGCAAAACTTACCGCCTGATCAAGTGCCAAGCTGCGGCCCAGGACTGGATTATTTGGTAGATGCTTTACCCATGAAAGCTGTGTTGCAACAAGTGCTGTCGGGTTCAGGTGAATGTGCTGTGATTGATTGGACGTTCTTGGGGCAGTCTTTACCCGTGTGGTCATTGCTGTTCTTTAGCGTGTTGGCACTCATCAGTTTATGGCAATTGCTGCGTAACTATCCGTTTGTGGCATCGACTACATTTGGCAAAGTGAAGAAAAAATAAATTCGGGCTACTTGCTCACTGAATTGATAAAAATGCGCCATCTCAATGTAGATGGCGCTTTTTTATTTGTGTATTTAGGGGCTGTTAAAATCCATCTAAAAATCATCGTGTTGTAGCATATTTTGAACTGTTTAGACTATGTTAGGTGAGCGCGATGCCTTCTAAGCTTGACCAATCACCAATAAACTCACGAATTTGCTGCTCTGGCGCTTCTTCATGCGCAGGATAAAACCATTTCACCAATTGCTCAGCCACACTCGGATGATATTGCAACTGAAAATGGTTCAGACCATAGAACACAGCTTTGTGTGATTCAGGCAGTCTTAATTGAAACCGTGGGTTAGGGTGCTCCCCCAAAGCACTTTTTACACTGACCAAATAGTCGCCAATGACTTTGCGGGTCAGGTTCTGCTTTTTCTCGAACTCAATACTGCCTGCCACGAAATAAGCATTAATATGGGTTGGCAAAGGTGCAGGTTTGCGGTTGTCATCGACCTGTCCAATTCGTGCCTGATTATGTTCCCAGTCATCATCTCGCACACTGCCATAGCGCAAATCTAAAATGCCGTTGCTGCGAATGTTGACCAAATGCCCGACAATTTTCACAATAGGAAAGCGACCTAATTTTTCCTGTAAATGGAAACCAAAACGCTCCAAAACAGCCCCATGATGTGGTGAACCCAAGCAGACCAGATTTTCGACCAAGTGAATCCAGTGCTGCAAATTTTGCTTACCGTAAAACAGCGCACTGCGCGACACCAAGCCACCCATGCTGTGCCCAATTAAATCAATACTGGTAATTTTAGGATGACGCTGAATTAAATCATCTAAGGTATTGGCAAGACTGCGGCCATTGGCAGAAATGCGACGCCCTGTATTGTAATTCAGATATAACATGGTGTTATGGTCACGTTGTGCCAGTAATTTTTCACCAAAACCACCAAATTGGTGTGTAGTCCAATCGAGGTGATTGCGGCATAAACCGTGCACAAAAATCACCACACGCCCAGACAAATCGCCTTGTTGGACTTCGCCATAATGGTCATAGAGCACCATAGGTAAGGCGAGCGGATTTTGCTGTTCGAGTAGATAATCTCCCAATACGCCATTCAGTACACCGACTAAAAAATGCAGGCTTGGTGTGAGTGCTTTGTCATGTAAGTTGGGAAATTGCGCAATAATTTGACGTAAACCTGGCGCAACAAAATGATAGCCGTATTGTTGTAAGCTGTGAAAGGCAAACTTATACAGCTTTTGAAAAGTCGCGGTTTTTTGAAACTTTTGCGAGCGTTGTTCGCTCATGCCAAATACGCTGAGCAAAACTTCACGCTGAATGGTTTGAATCACTTCGCTCATCACGGCATTCAGGCGCGTGCTGACCAACTGTGCCAAGCCTTCTAAGATATCGGCCTGACTTGGAGGTGTACGGTCCCATCTACAATAGGTTTCATGCAGCGGTGTTAAACTTGGCATACTGTGTTGCCCCTTGTGTTCCCATATACCGAACGCTTTATTTTTACTTGGGTTCGCGGTATAAACTCAAGGGTCTGTTGGCATTTCATGAATTTACAGGACTGTAAATTTTTAGATGAATTGTCACCAAACCCGATACTTTTATTTTATCGTGTTCATCTTGAACTACTTGTAAAATACCGATGAATGCCAAGATGTTCGCATCTTTTTGTCTAACAATTGCATTTTTCCATGAAAATTAAATTAAAAACGCAAAATAAGTGCTGTATCAGCCAAAAATTGAATGGTGTTACTTAGAAATGTCACGCATGAATTTAATTTATTTACATGGTTTTCAGAGCAGTCCTTTGTCCATGAAAGGGCAGCTATTGTATGCCTATGTGCAGCAGCATCGCCCTGATATTCAGATGCATTTGCCCGATTTAAATGCTCCACCTTTAGCGGTTTTGGCAAACGTATCGGCATTGATTCGACGTTTGCCCAATGTGGCATTGGTGGGCAGCAGTCTAGGCGGCTTTTATGCGACACAACTGGTCGCACAGTATCATGTGCCTGCTGTTGTGATTAACCCTGCTATGCGACCATGGCAATTGTTTCAGGACTTGTTTGGCGATGTGCTGCCCTATGTGGTACATCCGAACTGGAGCTTAACTGCAGCGCAATTGGATGACTTAGCAGACATTGCGTTGCCAGTTGCGCAAGATGCAGACAAAATATTGGTGTTATTGCAACAAGGCGATGAAGTTTTGGATTATCGTGAAGCGCAGCGTTATTATAGTGCTGCCTCACCTTCGGCCATGATCATGACTGAAGCGCACGGCAATCATGCCATGGATGATTTTGCAGACAAAATTCCGATGTTACTGCAATTTTTATCGGATTCCCTAGCTTAAGGAAACAGTACAACGTGTCTCAATATACCGCTCAATCTCTTGAAGTTTTATCTGGTTTAGATCCAGTACGTCGTCGCCCGGGCATGTATACCGACACCACACGTCCGAACCATTTGGCGCAAGAAGTTATTGATAATGCGGTGGATGAAGCACTTGCAGGGCATGCCAATAAAATTACCGTAAAAGTCTATAAAGATGGCTCTTTGTCGGTAGAAGACAATGGCCGTGGTATGCCTGTCGATATTCACCCAGAATACGGGCAAAGCGGGATTGAAATTATTCTGACCAAGCTGCATGCAGGCGGTAAGTTCAGCACCGACAACTACCAATTTTCGGGTGGTTTGCACGGGGTCGGTATTTCTGTAGTGAATGCCTTGTCCAGTCGGGTTGAAGTGACCGTACAGCGTCAGGGCAACCTGTATAAAATGGCTTTTGATCAGGGCGAAGCTGCTGCACCTTTAGAAGTCTTGGAAGGCAAAGCCCCAAAACGTGCTTCGGGTACGTTGGTACATTTCTGGCCTGAAGCTAAATATTTCGATTCACCTAAATTTGCGCTAAAAGCCTTAAAACACAATTTAAAAGCCAAAGCGGTACTAGCTGCAGGTTTAGAAATTCATTACATTGATGAAATTAACGATGAAAAAATTGTCTGGCAGTTTGAAAATGGTCTAGTCGACTATTTGATGGATGAGCTGGAAGATCGAGAGATTGTACCTGCCCCTGCTTTTGTGGCGACAGGTGAGGCAGAGCGTGCCAGTGCAGAGTTTGCAATTTGCTGGAATGTAGAAGGCGGCGAGCAAATTCAAGAAAGTTATGTCAACTTGATTCCGACTGCGCAAGGCGGTACGCATGTCAATGGACTACGTTCTGGTGTGACCGATGCTTTACGTGAGTTCTGTGAATTACGCAATTTATTGCCGCGCAATTTAAAGCTATCTGCCGAAGATGTTTGGGATGGGGTTAACTACATTTTATCGTTAAAGTTCCAAGAGCCGCAGTTTTCTGGGCAGACCAAGGAGCGTTTATCGAGCCGTGAAGCGGCAAGCATTATGCAGAATATCGCCAAAGATGCCTTTGCCTTGTGGTTAAACCAAAATTCTGACATTGCCATGCAATTGGCAGAAATGGCAATTTCCAAAGCAGGTCGTCGTTTAAAAGCAGCGAAAAAAGTAGAACGTAAAAAAATCGTTTCAGGCCCAGCTTTGCCGGGTAAATTAGCCGACTGCGTGGGACAAACCCGTGAAGAATCGGAACTGTTTATTGTAGAAGGTGACTCTGCAGGTGGTTCTGCTAAGCAAGCGCGTGATAAAAACTTTCAGGCGATCATGCCAATTCGTGGAAAAATTTTAAATACGTGGGAAGTGTCTTCGGACGAGGTTTTGGGTTCGCAGGAGGTACACGATATTGCAATTGCGATTGGGGTTGACCCAGGTAGTGATGATTTATCTGAATTGCGTTACGGTAAGGTTTGTATTTTGGCCGATGCCGACTCAGATGGTTTACACATTGCCACTTTGCTGTGTGCTTTATTCGTGAAACATTTCCCAAGTTTGGTGGAAGATGGGCATTTATACGTCGCCATGCCGCCGTTATTCCGTATTGATGACGGTAAAGATGTGCATTATGCGCTAGATGAAGATGAGTTAGAAAACACGCTGAAAAAAGCCAAAACCAAAAATCCGCAAATTACCCGATTTAAAGGTTTGGGTGAAATGAATGCCAGTCAGTTACGTGAAACCACGATGGATCCAAATACACGCCGTTTGGTGCAATTGGATTTGGATGATAGTCATTTTACCGCAGGTTTATTGGATAAATTGCTGGCTAAAAAACGCTCTGCAGACCGTAAAGTGTGGTTAGAGCAAAAAGGTAATTTAGCCGATTTGGCGGTTTAAGCTGATTTAATTTAGAAAAAGCATCCATTATTTCAAAAAAGTAATGGATGCTTTTTATTGTAATTTTGATTGGTGTTTATAATTCAATATTTTCAGGCCATAAAAAATATCCACCATATTGACTGGTTTTAAATTCTGCACCTACGTCTTTGCCTTGTTGAGTGAGTATGTGCTTTCCAGCATCATTGATATTTAATAAGCCTTTTTCGGTAAAATGAGCCAACAATTCATTGGTTTTCATTTTATGTTTTGCTGCAAGTTTAGATGATGTTAATTTACCAACATTATTGTCATTGGTTTCTTCAACAGATTCATTTGTTGGTTCGGCTTTCACTTCATCTAAACTAATTCTAACTTCATCACTAATACGAATAATACGTTGCGCTTCTTCATAAGCATCTTTAAAGACATCTTGATCTTCATATTTGCGAATCAAAATGCCCATTTCGTTATTATTAATTTGGCTAAATTCATAAAGATTTAGACTAGAAATAATACATTCAGATTCATTGAGATAGCATTTAGCATGTAAGTTTTTACAAAAACTGAGCCGAACAAAATCAAGTTTTTGCATCCATTTTATTTCATCAGGATGTAAATCACTTTTTCCATAAACGATTCGAATATCAATTTTGAGTCGATCTTTATCTTCAAGTAACTCTTTAATACGGTCATTTAAACGTAAATATGGGCTAATTAAAATTAACCTTTCTTTGGCATTTTTTATCAGTTCTTCTAAGAAAAAATTGGTCGCGCTCGTATTTAAAAACTTAGCCATTTAACCCTCCTCATTGTGTCTAAATTATTATGTCCTGAGTATAGCGAATTTATTTAGGTAATGATTTGATGATTAAAAATATTCTAAAATTGAGGCGAAAAAAATGGAGCATCTTGTGCTCCATTTTTTATTGATCCTTAACTAAAGAACCAATATACAAATAATGAAATAATAAATACGCACATGACGTTCAACACCATGCCCACACTCATCATTTCACTTTGTTTAATTTGACCTGTACCAAATACAATCGCATTTGGTGGCGTTGCCACAGGTAACATAAAGGCACACGATGCACCAATACCAATAATCACCACTAAAATTTCTTTTGGAATACCCATTTGGTCTGCAATTGCAGCAAATACAGGAACCAATAACGCAGCAGACGCTGTATTACTGGTAAATTCAGTTAAGAAAATAATGAAGATGGTCACCGCAAAAATCACTACCAATGGCGAAGTATCACCAAAGGTATTGGCAAGGGTTTGACCCAATACCAAAGATGCGCCTGAATCTTTTAAGATCGCACTGAGGGTTAAACCACCACCGAACAGTAATAACACGCCCCAATCGGTATTTTCAGCCACTTGCTTCCAAGACGCAGTACCTAGCATAACCACTAAACATGCAGCAGTTAATGCAGTCCATGTATCGGGTTGGCTAATACCAAAGGTTTCGCTAAGTTTCTTGCCGAAAATCCACGCCACTGCAGTACATACGAATAAAATCATCGTTGCAACACGGGTTTTGGTCCAAGGAATTACTTCAGTTTCAAAATGAATTTTTTGATTTAAATTTGGACGCAATACCAAATATAAGCTGACCAACATTGCTGGTAGCAAAATCAGCATCATTGGTAAACCAATTTTCATCCAGTCAGCAAAGTCATAGTCTAACGCTTTGGCTGCAATAGCGTTTGGTGGCGAACCTACCAACGTACCCAAACCACCTAAACTGGCAGAGTAGGCAATCCCCAATAAAATGAAAACGAAGGTTTTACGCTCTTTAGTGGCATCGAGGTGTGATAACAAACCCAGCGCCAACGGTAACATCATCGCCGCCGTGGCTGTGTTGGAAATCCACATCGACAACGCAGCAGTGACAATAAAAATAGATAAAACCGAAATCCCCAAGTGACCGCCCGACATGGAAATAATCCACATCGCAATTTTACGATCCAGTTTCTGAATGTGCAGTGCAGTCGCTAAAGCAAAACCACCAAAGAACAGGAAAATAACAGGATCGGCAAAAGTCGCCAATGCCTTGCTGGTGCTAATTGGCTCAAGCACTTTGCTGGCATTTTCAACAGGCATGCCCAAAATTACGGCAAGCACCGGCACCAAAAGCGCGGTAATGGTAATGTGTACAGCTTCGGTGAGCCATAAAATACCAATAAAAAGCAACAGACTTAGACCCTTATTTGCATTTTCATCATAGGGCAAGACATTGTATAAACCGAAAGAGAGCAGGGCTGCAATTGCAACAATCACCCAGGTCTTGATCAGTTCTTTTCGCTTAATATTGGCTGGCACTTCTATATGGTTATTTTCCATAGAAGTTCACTCCGTCAAAAGGAATTAAAAGAAAAGAGGGAAGATTGGTCGATGCAAACGACCGAAGCAGTCTGAATAGACTGTTTTTTAAGCTGGTCTTAATTATAGGTGTAAATAATTATTTAAGCCAAAAAAAATCTAAATAATTTTCCATTTGTTATGTTTATTGGTCTGATTTATATCAATAAAGCAGGTGATTTTTGGATGATGAATGCTCCCTGAGCAATCGCATAAAGTGCCATAAAACCCAATAATGTAAATACAATCTGCTTAAATAATGTCTGGGAAATTTGTTTACGAATCAGACTGCCGATATACACCATCAGCACAGAGATGATGCAAATCAGGGCTAAAACTTGTAATTGAGTGTGGTTAAACTGTTGAATTACTGGATATAAAACTGCCAATTGAATGAGTTTGGAAATAATAAAGTTTAAGTTGCTAATCACCACAATATCGGTTTTGCTGTGTTGAGTGCTGAGTAAATACATCATTAGAAATGGTGCCATGGCATTGGTCGCACCACCAATCACACCTGCCAGCAAACCAAAAATCAGCATATTTTTGAGTGAGGCAGAAATTTGCAAAGGACGTTGTCGAAATTGATCGGCCACGTACAATAAAATCAGTACGCCCATTGCCAATTTTAAATAACCTTCGTTCAGAATGAGCAGCAAACTGACGCCCAAATAGCTGCCAATCAGCGCACTGAAGATTAAACCCCAATATTTTTTGCAGTAGCCATATAAACTGCTGAATATAGATTGTGTGGCATCGCCCCGCAGCATGTACACGTTAAGAAGCAAACAGGGAATCAGAACCAAAGCAACCGCAGTACTGAGTGGATATAACATCGCCACCGCAGCCGTACTGAGCATAGGAAAACCAAAACCGCTCATGCCATGCAAAATTGCAGCAATCGCACAAAACAGCAGAATAATGAAATCGGTTTTTTGCATGTGGGCTTCACAGTGCTTTTTATTTGAAATTTAACTCAATGTAGCGGAGTTTTGCGCTAAGTACAAATGGGTTGCATGGTTATGAGCAAAGCATATTTATTGGAAACTATTTTAACGACCAATAAAAAAGCAAGACCGAGGTCTTGCTTTTTGAACAGCGAAAAATACAGCTTAGAAGTGGTATTTGACCAATGCGCTGACATCGTTTTGATTGATGCCTGATTTATTACCGTATTTGTTGTTCCAAACAGAGTGTTCGATACCGACATATAAACGTGTATTTGGCGAAATGTGTTTGCCTGCATTCCATTTATATTGTGTAGTCCAGTTGAGTTCGCTAGCGTGGTCATCTTCTGCAGTAGACCAATCAAGGAAACCATCTACTAAAAAGTCTTCAGCACCGACTTTAAATGGAAGACCGTAAGCAAACGTCATTTGATAATCATCTTGAGAGATATCTTTATCATTATCTGCTTTGTAGAAGTTCAATTGCGCATATTTGAAATATGGAAGCTCAAGATCAAAACCAATACCGTATAGGTAATTGTTAAAGCCTTCGCCACCTTCCCAAGTGGTTGCAATTAAAACATCTTTAATTGGACCAAAGGCAAGTTTTTGACCAGAAACAGCGCCTAAGCTTAAGCGTGGTGATACTTCAAAGTAAGTGTCATTGCCATCTACATCATTGTTTGAACGGTCAGCAAAGGCAAAAAAATCACCATATTTAAAACCAGCAGCGTATTCAAAAGTTACAGTGCTTTGTTCAATCTCTTGATCGCCAGTTAAAAAAGGTGATTTGTAATTTTCACCGTATAAACCTGTCACGCTAAAATCTTGCCAAATCGGTGCAGCTTGCGTAAAAGTTGCAGCAGTGGAGATTGCGCACAGCGCAGCAATATGTGTAAGTTTCATAAAAATAGACCCCAATAAAAGCGTTTCAAGGATACAGATTCTTTAGCAAAAATAAAGCAAAATTCGATTATTGACGGGTCATTTTTGGGTGTTTTTTATCAGTTTTTGGGTTGGGTGTTTTTTAAACGATTTAAAACCAATGGTCAAAATGCAAAGGCGAATATTGCAGATGTAACTAAACCCTTTAAAAGCATCAAGTTTCTTATTGGCAATAGATTGAACAACATGGTGCTATCCAAATTGATCGCTTATTGAGCATCTAAGCTGAAATTGGTGATAAAAGGGTTATTCTTTTGCTGCTTTTCTATAAATATTGCTTGCATATTTTTCAGATAGGCCCGATATTCAAGGTATAGGGACACGGTTCTGCAGAATTAAAAGTGTTCATCATTCACGTAGGAGGAAGTGATTCCAAACTAAGTTGAAGATGTACTTTATGCTGTAAAAACAGCACATTATAAACACGCCAAAACATATATATAAAATTATGTGTAAGATTTTGGCACAACAAGATTCAGAAATAACGAACGCAAGAGGATGAAATCATGAACATTGAAATCCGTACCGATAAAAACATTCAAAACAGTGATCGATTAATTAGTTACGTTCGTGAAGAACTGAATAATGAATTCCAACGCCACAGTGAGCGTATTACCCATTTTTCAGTGCATTTTAGTGATGAAAATGGTGAAAAAGGCGGTGATGACGATATTCGTTGTATGATTGAAGCACGTCCAGCAGGTCTAAAACCAGTGGTTGTGAATCATCGTGGTCATAATATTGATACAGCCATTCACGGTGCGATTGACCGTTTAAAACGCAGCCTAGAACATGCGTTTGAGAAAAATGAAAATCCTCGTGGTGCTCGCCCAGAATTTGTAGATACAGATGTTGGTGGCGACGACGAATAAGGATCAGACAGATTCCAAGAGCCTCGCAAATTTTGCGAGGCTTTTTTGTGTTTGCATGTAGCCAATGCACTAAATTCACGATTTGCTGACATTTATCTCATACAAATGTCGCTTTATTGGGCATAATAGTTCTAAATTAAACATTGAATAAGAGAGCTCTCTGCATGTTAACTGCGCAACAACAAGTCTTGGTGCAAGCAATAGAAGAATTAGACCTTGCCCAAGTGCAACGCCTATTGGCAGACGGTTTAGACCCTAACTTTATGGATGCCGAAAAAGGCCCTGTGATTTCAGTCTGGTCAGATGGTTTATTTCAATGGTGGGAAAAAGTCTGCGAAGCATACGAAGCAGGTCAGCCACTCACAGAACAGCAAAAACAGCAAGATTTGCAAGTGCATTTAGATATTTTAGAGGCATTGATTCAAGCCAAAGTGAATTTGCACTTATGGGATGCCGAAGAAATTTACGGCCCATTGTGGGATGCAGCTTCTGCAGCATGTGTTCCTGCAGTGCAGCGTTTATTGGATGAAAAAGTCGATCCAAACAGCAAAGATGAAGATGGTTTAACCATTTTATCTTCGATTAGTGATTTATTGTTTGATTGTGATTTTGATGAAATTCAGTGGTCGGATGCTTTGCCAGAAGAACAACAGACTTTAGAATTGTTGCGTCGTTATGGCGCAAAAATGAGCAAAGAATTGGCCTAAGAGCAGAGATAAAAATATGTCAGTATTAAAAACAGTTGGGTTAATCGTGGCGGCAGGCATCAGCATGCAGGTGAGCGCGGCAGATTTTGAGTTTGATCGTCCTGGTGCAGGAGTGAGTACGGGTATTACACCTGTAGGGAAGTTGGCTTGGGAACAAGCTTTGCCAAGTGCAAGTTATCAAGAAAGTAACGATGCTTCGGGCGAAAAAGTTAAAACTACTCGCCTTAATGCTGACATGCTGTTACGTACAGGTTTGGCGCAAGATTTAGAGTTACAGCTGGGCTGGCAAGGGCCTGCATGGAGCAAAAGCAAAACTGCAGGTCAATCGGTTGAAGATGATGGTTTGGGTGATGTCAGCATTGGTTTAAAACAAGCCATTGACTTAAATGATGACAAACTTTCTATGGCCGTGTTGTTGCAAGCGTTAATTGCCACAGGCAATGATGGCTTTAGCGAAGAAGATGATATTTATAGCTTGGGTACGGCAGTCAGCTATCAATACAGCGAGCTGTTAAAAACAGGCATCAACATGCGTTACGATGTGCAAAATAGCGATTGGGCGGTTACAGCAATTCCCAATATTCAGTACCGTTTAAGCGATCAATGGTCAGGTTTTTCAGAATTGGTCTATCGCAAAGCTGAAAGTCAGGACAATGAATATGGCTTAATTTCGGGAGTGATTTACGCACTGAATGAACGCACTCAACTGGATGCCAGTGTCGGTGTAGATTTAGACGGTGCAGATAAAAGTTACCGTGCAGGTTTAGGTATGGCGTTTTTGTTCTAAGCAATCGAAACCATTTAAAGCTTTAAAATACGTTGTATGCTGCAGCAGGCCAAAGTTATTAAGTATTAAGCTTGCTGCAGATCTGTTTTCATCCTAATAAAGTTCATGCCGAGGCGAGCAGAACATGAAGCAGTCCTTATTTCAGACCTTTTGGCAAGTTGCTGTTGATCTAATGGCTGATATTTTACGTTATGTGGCGCAGGGCTTATCTTGTCTGCTCGCAAGTCTACTTTTATTGTGTTCGCTAAGCCTACACGCAGAAGCACCTTTACTCCCACCCGAACAAGCCTTTCAGTTTAGCGTTGAATCGGTCAATCCCCAACAAGCCGAACTGCGCTGGAACATGCCTGAACAGTATTATTTGTATCAGCATCAATTTAAGGTTGAGCATGGACAGCAAATACTGGCTTTAGAGTTGCCTCCCGCAGAAGATGTTTATGATGAAAACTATGGACATACTCAGGTTTATTATCAACAAGTCAGTTTTAAAATTCCCACGCAGGCTGCACAGCGCTATCAAGTGAGCTGGCAAGGTTGTGCGCAAGATCGACTTTGTTATCCACCACAGCGCATTGAATTTCAGACAGACAGCACTGGTTTGGTGATTTTAGACAATCAAAGCGCAGCACAAAAAAATCTGTGGGGTGGACACAGTAACCCAACCCAGAATGTGTTTTCGACAACTCAGACCAACTCCACGCTAGCATCTTCAACAAGTCCTGCAGCAGCACAACCCATCACAGCACAAGATCAAATATGGTCAGAAAAACTGGCACAAAGTTCGTTTGCCTATGGCTTGCTGCTGTTTTTGGGTTTAGGGGTTTTATTGGCCTTTACCCCATGCTCCTTGCCGATGCTACCGATTTTGACCTCCTTGTTGGTGCGTGAACATAAAGGTGTCAAAGCGTGGACGATTGCACTGGTCTTTGTCTGTAGCATGGCAATGGTCTATGCCATATTGGGTTTAATTGCGTCATCCGCAGGTTTGAATTTTCAGCGCTGGTTGCAGCAACCTGCGACTTTAATTGCTTTTAGTTTGCTGTTTGTGCTGTTTGCCTTAAATCTGTTTGGACTGTTTGAAATCAAGTTGCCGCGTGCTTGGGTCAATCGACTAGATCAGGCACAATCCATGCAAAAAGGCGGTAATTTGGCAGGTGCTGCACTCATGGGCATGTTGTCGGCACTTTTAGTTGGCCCATGTATGACTGCACCACTGGCAGGGGCGTTATTGTTTATTTCACAAACCCAAAGTCAGATGCAGGGGGCGTTGCTGTTATTTACGCTCGGTTTTGGTATGGGTACGCCGTTATTATTGGCCAGTGTGCTTGGGGCAAAAGCTTTACCACGCGCAGGTTTGTGGATGCATCAAGTCAAAGTGCTGTTTGCCTTTATTATGTTGGCATTGGCGTTGTATTTTATTCGCCCTTTATTGGGTGAAGCATGGATGCAATGGCTTAGTTTGGCACTTGGACTGGGTTTTGTCGGCTATGTGCTGCATCGTTTGAGCGGCTATCATGGTGTGCTGCGGGCGATTTATCTGAGTGCGTTATTGGTGGTGGTGCCGTATCTGATTTATAACCAATATCAACACAGCCAGCGTTTTTGGCAGCAGGAAAACGATGCGGTTTTAGAATGGCACCGTGCAACGACTGCAACGGAATTACAACAGTTACTTGCCCAAGCTCCGAAAAATCAGCGCATGATTATAGATGTCTATGCCGATTGGTGTGTGGCGTGCCGTCCGATTGAACAGCAGGTATTGACATCCTCCACCGTGAAACAGGCACTTGCAGAATTTTATTTAATTAAACTCGATTTAAGCCATTACGATGCCAGTCATCAAGCCTTGTTGAATCAATGGGAAATTTTAGGGCCACCTACCTTTTTATTTTTGGATGCACAACAACAAGAAATTCGCAGTCTGCGTTTAACAGGTGCATTTAACGAGAGCACTTTGTTAAATCAACTGCAGCAACTTCAAACCACACAGGAGTCATCGCCATGATGCAGCTGTATATTGCCAATAAAAATTATTCGAGCTGGTCGATGCGCCCGTGGTTGGTACTGAAGGCGTTTGACTTGGCTTTTGAAGAAATACAACTGAACTTTCCCTGCGAGCGTGGCGAGGGCGATTTTAAACAACGTGTCCTAGAAATTAACCCCAATGGTAAAGTGCCTGCCTTGTTAGATCAGGGCATGTTGATTTGGGATTCTCTCGCCATTTGTGAATACTTGGCAGAGCAATATCCTGAACAGGCACTTTGGCCGCGTGATGTACAGCAACGCGCTTGGGCGCGTAGCATCAGCGCAGAAATGCACAGTGGTTTTACCGATTTACGCAGTTTATGTGGCATGAATATTCGCGCCAATTTAGCAGAAGTGGGTACAAAATTATGGCAAGAACATTCGGGTTTAAGGCAGGATGTGGCACGCATTGAACACATATGGTCGGCACGTCCTGCAGCAGATGGTTTCTTGTGTGGTGAATTTAGCATTGCCGATGCGTTTTATGCTCCTGTGGTGACGCGTTTTATGACTTATGCCTTGCCTGTAAGTGCCAACAGCCAACACTATATGCAGCGGGTGATGCAGCATCCTGCTATGCGCGCTTGGGTACACGCCGCATCACAAGAAGCAATGTGGGTCAATTATTTAGAGCCTTATCAAAAACCAGCAAAATGACTTGGAAAAAGCAGGATTAGGAAAAATACTGCGGAAGTTTTTGTGCGGTAAAGTGGTCTTTTTTGTTCCAAAAATAAAACATAGTATCTTAGTTTTTCTAATTATTTTATTTACGCTGCACGATTAAAATAGCGTTATTAAATGAATACAAGATTGGAACATCCCCATGAAAATTTTACACATCGACTCGAGTATTTTAGGTGAAAACTCAGTTTCACGTCAGTTGAGCCAAGCGATTGTGAAACAATTGACTGCAAAAAATAGTAATGCACAGGTCGATTATTTAGATTTGGCACAACAGCCGATTCCGCACTTAACTGCCGAAATTTTAATGGGACAAGATGCAGAACAAGCGGCTTTAGGTGAAAAAATCATCCAGCAATATATTGATGCCGATGTCGTGGTGGTGGGTGCAGCCATGTATAACTTTGGTTTGACTTCAACCTTAAAAGCATGGATTGACCGCATTAGCGTGGCGGGAAGAACCTTTAAATATACCGAGCAAGGGCCTGTAGGTTTGGCGGGTGAGAAAAAAGCCTATATCGCCAGCAGCCGTGGCGGTGTGTATGGTGATAATAGCCCTGCTGATTTTCAGGAAGATTTCTTGAAAACCATCTTCAACTTTACAGGGGTGAATGATGTAGAAATTATTCGCGCTGAAGGGGTGAGTATGTCGGAATTTAAAGACCAAGCTGTTGCCAATGCGATGCAAAAAATTCAGGCGATTTAACCCACTATTTCAATAAAAAAAGCTCAGTGCCTTGAGGGTGCTGAGCTTTTTTTATATAGATGGATCGGCTAAAAGGGTTGGTTAGCAAAGCCTTGTTATGGTTGAACTTAGCTCTGATCTTGCCGATGTGCAAACTCTGCTAAATCTGCCAATGCACGTTTGGCTTCTTCAAACCACGGTGAAAACATTTGAAAATTGTGCCACATACCCGTGTAGAGTTTGTAATGCACTTCTACGCCTGCCTGTTCGGCTTTTTCTTTAAAACGTGTTGCATCATCCAGCAAAATTTCTTTAGAGCCAATTTGTACTAAAACTGGTGGTAATTCGTGTAAATCATCAAACAATGGCGAAATTTGCGGGTCTGCCCGATCAAGTTCAGGCGGTACATAGTAATCAATGCCTGTTTCCAGCGTTTCAATTGACAGCAGGGCATCATGCTTGCTGTTATAACGCAAGGATTCACTGGTGAGGGTTAAATCTAAAAATGGTGACAGCAGCATTAAGCCACTCACTTGCGGCAATTGCTCATCACGTATTTTTAAAGCTAGCGCCAACGCTAAATTTGCACCGCAAGAATCTCCTGACAAAATAATATCTTTGGCGTGTATACCTTGCGCCAACAGACTTTGATAGACATCAAACACGGCTTCCAAAGCATGTGGAAAAGGATGCTCAGGTGCAAGCGGATAATCGACATGAATCACTTGCATTTGGGTGCGTGCCGCAACTTGACTCAAAAATGCTCGATGGGTATTTAACGAACCCAGAAAAAAAGCCCCGCCATGAATATGAAAAATGAGCTGTGTTGCAGCATTCTGTGGTTTTAATTCTTCGGCATGCAGACCTGCTAAACGCAGCGCGCGTACCTGCACCGACTTTTGCATGGGAAATAAACGGCACATTTGTTCTAGTGCAAAACGTACAGAATTGGGGGGTAAATTAAATTGGCTTGGTTTGCGAATGGTGGTTTTTAAAAACTGCTCTGTAATAATTTGTTTCCACATGGGGTTAATCTTCATGATTTTTCCATCTTGTTCTTTATTTGATCGGATATTTGTGTATTTACCAACATAATTTACAAGGGTACACTAAACGGTCACATTCAAAAATTGCAAATTTGTTGTGACTTTTTAATAATAAAGTTGTCTGATAGTAGACCAGGGAAACAAAACAATGAAAAAAATTGCACTTGCATTCGGGCTGTTAGGTTTAAGCGCTTTGGCCAATGCTGCAGATCCGCTTAACGGCACAGTTTGGAAAACAATTGACGACAAAACCAAACAACCCAAAGCCACGGTAAGATTTACTGAGCAAAAAAATGGAACTTTAACCGCAAGCATTCAGTCAATTTTAACGCCTGGTGAAGAAAATGCCTGTACAAAATGTGAAGGTCCGTATCACAACAAATCACTCAAAGGTTTGACCATTGTTCGCGGTCTGAAAAATACAGGCGGCACGAGCTACGATGGTGGTTCAATTCTTGACCCGCAAACAGGTAAAACCTACAAGCTAAAAGGTAAACTTGCCGATGGTGGTAAGAAACTGGAATTGCGTGGTTTCATTGGTGTAGCGGCATTGGGTCGTAACCAAACATGGATTCGTGCGAACTAAGCATGTATTCCACCTGTGCAGTTGAAATCATATTGCACAGGATATAAAAAAACCTGCTCCATGTGAGCAGGTTTTTTTATTGGTATTTTTTTAAACTTAACCTAAAGCACGATAAGCCGCTTCATCAAAACCCGCAATAAAGCCTGATTCAGTTTTTAAGACAGGACGTTTAATTAAACTGGTGTGAGTGCAAAGTGCTTCAATTAAGTTGGCTTCACTGGCCAAAGCAGCTTGCTGTTCTGCTTCGCTGAGTTTGCGCCAAGTGGTGCCTTTTTTATTCAGTACTACATCTTGCCCAAGCGCATCTAACCAACTTTTGACAGTGTCGGCATCGATCCCTTGTTTTTTATAATCGTGAAACTCATAACTTAGCCCCAATTCATTGAGTAAATCGAAGGCTTTTTTCATTGAATTGCAGTTCTTAATCCCATAAATTTTTAACATATTTTTTTCACGTTAATATCATCAAACTGGCTATAGCCTAGCCCAAAACAGCGCTAAGTGCTAGAAACTTGCAGTGAACAATGACTGGCTGTTTAAATGGTATTTGTCATCAATACGTCATACCGATGTCACCAAATTGACACTTGATCGCTCTAAAATGGGACGCATAAACAGAATAAAATGAAAAACTTGATAAAAATAGACTCAAGTGAAAATAAAAAATACAGTGAAGAACAACAGTAATAGCGCAAAACAGAAAATAAGATGATAAAAAGAGAAAACCCGCATTTAATCATCCTGATTATGCGGGTCTCATTTTAACGTCCATTGTTACATCCTTGAAACTAACCAAAACCAGTTAGTTTATTTTCCATCCTTCGGCTTCCAATCCTTTTGTGTCATCCTGACTGTCCCTTTGCCGTGATGCAATAATGCGCTGAATCGACTTGAAGATAAATACACAAAGTCGACAGATTATGTGCGAATTGAACCTCAGTTGAGTGAACAACTGTTCACTCGTGTAGGCTGTGAAATTTGTGTGAATAAGGGACTATTGACAATTCGTCTATGTTTGCGACGACGCATATTTTTAGCTGATATAAGGCATGGGACAGGAAATTTAGCCATTCTAAATGACTGGCACATAACGCAATAGCAGCAAAAAAATATGCTCGTCCTTCGCTGCGCCTTGCGCTGCAAACAAAGCAGTGCTTGTTTTTGCTCAGGCTGTGGCTAAAACTTTCTCAGATTGCGTTATGAAACTTGGCAATAGACCCACTATTCCCTGCGTTTCATGCCTGATCTGCTCAGTTTTAGCCTACAGCGCAAACCATTTATGAAATGTCAATAGACCCTAAATCTTATAATCAATAATCACGGGAGCATGGTCACTAAACCATTCTTCTTTATACACCCAAGCATTGACAGTGCGTGCTTTCCAGTCGGGTGAACAGGCATGATAATCAATCCGCCAACCAACGTTCTTGGCACGGGCTTGCCCGCGATTTGACCACCAAGAATACAACTCTGCTTCATGGCGTACTTCACGGAAGGTATCGACATAGCCCAAGTCATTATAAATATGATCTAACCATGCACGTTCATGCGGTAAGCAACCTGAAGACTTTTGGTTACCTGACCAGTTTTTAATATCAATGCGCTTATGCACAATGTTGTAATCGCCACAGACAATGATCGATTTATTGTCTTCACGCCACTGTTTTAGAATTTTTTGATACTCTTCTAAAAAGTGATCTTTCCGCATTTGGGCTTCTTCACCTGAAGAGCCAGAAGGCAAATACAGTGAACAGATGTAAATTGGGTGATCCAGTCCTACATCAAATTCAGCACTGATAAAGCGACCCTGAGAATCGGCCAATTCAAAGCCTAAACCATTTTGCACAGAAACAAACGGCAAACGGCTATAAATAGCTGTCCCTGCGTAGCCTGCGCGTTCTGCAGGGAAAAGATGCGTGTGCCAGCCTTCTGGCTTAAATTTATCGGTCCATTGGGCGTGTGTGATGCGGCTTTCCTGCATGCAAATCACGTCTGCTTCAGACTTTTCCAACCATTCGAGTAAGCCTTTGCTTACCGATGAACGCAACCCATTGACGTTAATTGAAACCACTCGAAGAATTTTTTGATCACTCGGATAGCTACTCTTTGGTATCATGCTCAGGTCTTACCTCAATGTATTAATTTGGAGCACCTCATGACATCGCCAGCTCAATTTAACCCGCAAGCTTTTATCGAACTCGCCTTATCACGTGGTGTGCTTAAATTTGGTGAGTTTACTTTAAAATCGGGTCGTGTGAGTCCTTATTTTTTTAACGCAGGTTTGTTGAATGATGGCGAAGCTTTATCGCTATTGGCTTCGGGCTATGCAGATCAACTCATGCAATGCAAAAATGTAGATGTTATTTTCGGGCCTGCTTATAAAGGTATTCCATTTGTGGCAGCTACAGCAGTGGCTTTATCGCAAAATCATGGCGTAAGTGTGCCGTGGGGGTTTAACCGTAAAGAAGCCAAAGATCATGGCGAAGGCGGTGTGTTGGTGGGTGCTGCGGTTGAGGGCAAAAAAGTTTGGATTATTGATGATGTGATTACTGCGGGTACGGCTATTCGTGAAGTGGTGACTATTTTGAAAAATGCAGGCGCACAAATTGCGGGCGTATTGGTGGCTTTAGACCGTCAAGAAAAAGGTCAGGGCGATTTGTCTGCTATTCAGGAAGTGCAAAAAGAGTTGGAAATTCCTGTGCATGCTTTAATTACCATGAAAGATTTAATGAATTATTTGGATGCTAAAGGTGAAAAAGATGCCTTGGCGAAAATGGAAGCGTACCGTGTGAAGTATGGGATTTAAGTTGTTTTGGAGAAGGAAGCGAGAGCTTCCTTTTCGCTTTTATTCAGTTTGATTTTTAATAATATAATGAAATGTAATAAATAATAAAAAAGCCCGACTGAGGGGTGAGACAAATTTTGTATTTTTAAATCACATTAAAATTTAATATGAGAAAAGTACTATGATTTTTTACTAATTTAAAAGTTTGTTATACTTCGCATTATATAATAAAAACATATACGAACTCAAAAATGACAAGATCAACTTCGTTATACAAATTATTTATCAAAACACTAGAACAACAGATGTTCTCAAAAGAGATTGAGCAAATCTTAAAAGTTGTTGAAGGTATCACTGCTCTATTGGTCAGTAGTCAATTAAAGAATGGCGATGAAATTATTGATACTTTTAACAATTCGGTGGCAATATGCATTTTTAAAGATCAATTAACATTTCAGAACTCTCTTAGTCATGACTAAACTATAAGGATTAAGATTATGAGAGGTTTTGCTATTCATAATGCACCAACTAATCATGGTGGTCGTATTCTAGCTACTCAGATAAGAAATTCTCAAATGGGCAATTCTTTTGTTAGAGCGGGCGATGGGCATTTCTGTCCAAGATGTAAATGTTGGTCTTCAGTGATTAAAAGCCATGACCATATTATCTTTGATGGTAAGCCAGTTGCTTATGTCGGGGATAAATTAACATGCGGTGCTATTATTCAGCCGCAACAGTCGCATGTTGTTGGTGGGAGTAATGCTAATTATCATATAGTTTCTAATCCTCAAACTGAGCAAACTCTGCCTATAAGTGCTCAACAGAATTTAATAAATAGTTTTACAAATAAGAGGAAGTATGAGAACTATTATATTGAGTTTAATAAAACCGATTATGTAAAATTTAAAACAGGAATTCCTCCATACGATGAAGATAAAAAAGGGCTATTGGGGAGTGTTTTACAAATAGTTTCAGGAGCATGTGATTTTATCGTTACATCTATTTTAAAGAAAAAGAATCTGTTTATAACAGTTTCATATCACCCGCCAGTTGTAAAACATGATGCAAATAAAATCACTCCTTATGCAACTCTAAGACTCTATAAAGAAAAAAATAGAAAATCTGAATTATTAAAAATACAAGAATTGAAGTCTGATGGTGGGGTTTGGAGTATTGAGCGAGGAAAAGAACCAGTAGGTTTCTGTAACATTACCTTGCCTGAGCGTGATTTACTCCTATTGAGGGTTGAATTAGATCTTGGATATGTATTGACGTTTAGCGGTGGAGTTGTTACCCCGATACCCAGTTTTACAACCCACAGCTTTACTTTAAATTCCGCAGCAAGGGAAGTTAGATGAAGAATTTTCTTATTTTTTTAACAGCCTTCTTGATATTCGGAAGCACTGCCTGCTCATCTAATGGACATAATACACATCATGGTGAAGTTGAACTCACTCAAGATAGTGAAGCTGCCCAGAGTCTTTCTGCAGAAGATCAATCTATTATAAAAAAATATAAAGATACGATTCATAATTTGAATTTTAGGGAAAGAGAACATGCGAATAAGGTAATGAAAGATAGTTTGTCTGAAATAAACAAAATTAAGAATGATTCCGAGCGAGAAAAGTTGCAAATGCAGATTTACTTAGCCACAGCCATGTATAAAGAAGCTTATGATTTAAATAGTAAAATGTTAAAAACTAGGTTTAGCGAAGCACGTTTACTGACTCAATGTGAGTTGAGCTATTACGCTAAAAAGCCTAAAAATGAATATGAAAAATGTTATGCCCAAGTAGCGTCATTGCTGGAAAAGACATTGAAAGTCACTCCTAAAAATGACTCTGAATATTTATATGGTGAGTGGGGGTACTTACTCGCGATGTATAAGGCAGGACATGAAGAATATAGACAAAAAATGGAAGATTTTATTCATTCTACTCAAGATAAAACGCTGAAATATCAGTTTGAAAGTTCTTATGAGTTGGCGATTGAACAGATCGCTAGTTACCACTGATCTTTGTTGTATTGGTTTTCAGGAGTGCGTAAATACATCAACCTAACCCTACTGTTGTGATGTATGCAAAATTCTTAAAATACGAACAGAATCTTTAACGTCATACACGACAACATAGTGCGATGCACCACAAGTTCTCGAGTTCCATGGATGAGACCAGATCGCCCTTTAATGGCAGCGAAGAATGCTATACACGCACGACTTAAAAGGAGACATTTGGGGTATGAAGAGGGTATGAATAACACTGAGTATCTAAGCGTATTCACTCAGTCTCCTCCTCACACTTCTTACACTCCAGCATCACCCCCAACTTTTCCTTGCGCCCTTGCTCTGTGATTACCCACGGGCGGTTTTGCCACGGTGGATTATGCCGCACATGCTGCCCATGACCGCAGGCCAAATCTGCGACCCAATCATTTTCTTCATCTAAATGAAAATCAATAATCGCTTGTTGCATCGCAAACTCCTAAGTATGTGATGAGGCTAGATAAAGCGTTACGAAAATTGCAGCAAAACCAAAGCCAAACTCCGCTATACTTTTGCTTATTCAATTCTTCAAAAGAGCACCGAAATATGCGCGTACTTGTGGTGATGGATCCCATCGAAAGTGTCAATTTGAAAAAAGATTCCACCATGGCGATGTTATGGGCGGCAAGCCGTCGTGGGCATACCTTGGGCTATGCATTACAGCAAGACTTATATATTGATCAGGGCAAGGCATTTGGTCTGATTGCATCGCTCAAAGTCTTTGAAGATTATAACCATTATTACGAATTGGGCGAAAAACGCAAAGAATCCTTAGCTGATTATGATGTCATTCTCATGCGTAAAGACCCGCCTTTTGACATGAATTTCGTTTATACCACATATATTTTAGAGCAAGCTGAACGCGAAGGCGCATGGATCATCAACAAGCCGCAAAGCCTGCGTGACTGTAATGAAAAGCTGTTTGCGACTCAATTCCCAGAACTACAAGTTCCGACATTGGTCACTTCACAACAAAGCCTGATTCGTGAATTTATTCAGCAACATGGTGATGTGATCGTTAAACCGCTCGATGGCATGGGCGGCATGGGAATTTTCCGTTTGTACCAAGATGGGGTCAATATTGGCTCAACCATTGAAATTCTGACCAACAACGGCACTCAGCCAATCATGGCGCAGCGCTATATTCCAGAAATTGTAGATGGTGATAAACGCATCCTCATGGTTAATGGTGAGCCTGTGCCTTATTGTTTGGCACGAATTCCACAAAATGGCGAAGTGCGTGGCAACTTAGCTGTAGGTGGTTTAGGCGAAGCACGTCCATTGACTGAAAATGACAAAGCCATTGCCGCCAAAGTCGGGCCATTTTTACGTGAAAAAGGCTTGGTTTTTGTCGGATTAGATGTGATTGGCAACTATGTCACTGAAATCAACGTGACCAGTCCAACGTGTATTCGTGAAATTGATGCACAGTTTGGTACATCCATTGCCGATGATTTATTTACCGTACTTGAAGCAGGTCGTCCCAACTAAGTTTGGGCTTTATGCTCACTGTATCAATACAAAAGCCGTTTTCTATTTGAAAGCGGCCTTGTTTTTAGAGACGTGGATACAAAAAACAACTTAAACACTTTGCAAAATAGATCAATCAAAGCAGGTAAAATTGAATAAAACTTAACATTTTCCGTAGATTAATAATAAAACTAGTTTAAACTTGAAAATCTGTAGAAAAAAACAATCAAGCACTTGGTGAAAAAAAGTAAATAACCTTTCAAGCCCATGCGTTTGTGATTACAATTGATAGCTTATACAAGATTTTTATTTGCCTTATTTTGAGTTGAAGAATTAAACCGTGACTGACGCACAGCAACAACAGCCTAAACATGTCATGATGATGGCCGCAGGTACAGGTGGACATGTTTTTCCCGCTTTGGCCGTCGCAAAACAATTACAGCAACAAGGGATTCAAGTGTCATGGTTGGCGACCCCAACGGGCATGGAAAATCGTCTGCTTAAAAATCATAATATCCCAATTTACCAAATTAATATTCAAGGTGTACGTGGCAACGGTTTGATCCGTAAACTGGCTGCACCATTTAAAATTTTAGGCGCAACGCTCAGTGCTGTGCGTTACATGAAGCAATTAAAAGTTGATGCTGTTGCAGGTTTTGGTGGTTATGTGGCAGGGCCGGGTGGCTTGGCAGCACGTGCTTTGGGTATTCCTGTGCTGATTCACGAACAAAATGCAGTTGCGGGTTTTACCAACACTCAATTGTCACGTGTGGCAAAAACCGTGTGTCAGGCTTTCCCAAATACCTTTCCAAACAGTAACAAAATTGTCACCACAGGCAACCCTGTTCGTGAAGAAATCACTGCGACCTTAAGCCCTGCATGGCGCTATCAGGAACGTGAAAAAGCAGGCTTGCCAATTCGTATTTTAATTGTGGGTGGTTCACTAGGTGCACAAGCCTTAAATGAATGTGTACCTGAAGCGTTAAAGCAACTAAATGTCGCTTTAGATGTTTATCATCAATGTGGGCAAAACCATGCCGAAGCGACGCAGGCACGTTATGCACACAAGCCTGACCATTTACAGGTTGAGGTACAGCCTTTTATTGAAGATATGGCCAAAGCCTATAGTGATGCCGATTTAATTATTTGTCGTGCGGGCGCACTCACGGTAACCGAGGTCGCGACTGCAGGTGTTGCAGCAGTATTTGTACCATTGCCTAGTGCGGTGGATGATCACCAAACTGCCAATGCCAAGTTTTTAGCCGATCTTGGTGCAGCAAAAATCTGTCCGCAAGCTAGCATGACACCTGAAAGTTTAACAACATTATTAACCCCGTTAATGAATCGTCAATTGTTGTCTGAAATGGCGGTCAAAGCCCGTCAGCAGGCGCAGCCTGATGCAACTCAACACGTGGTTCGTCTTATTCAAGCATTGTTCGAGTAAAATATGTCTCCATCTACACCCGCTGATCAAGCGAAAAAATTAATCAAAGTGCCTGAAATGCGCCGTATCAAACACATTCATTTTGTGGGTATTGGTGGCGCGGGGATGTGTGGTATTGCCGAAGTCTTGAAAAACCAAGGCTATAAAGTGTCGGGTTCAGACATCAAAGCTTCAAAAACCACAGCGCAATTAGAAGAAAATGGCATCAAGGTTTATATTGGGCATGCGGCAGAGAATATTAAAGGCGCCAATGTGTTGGTGGTGTCTACTGCAATTGACCCAGAAAACCCAGAAATTAAAACAGCAATTGACACCCGTATTCCTGTGGTGCGTCGTGCTGAAATGCTGGGCGAGTTGATGCGTTACCGTCATGGTATTGCAGTCGCGGGTACACATGGTAAAACCACCACTACCAGTTTAATCACCTGTATGTTGGCCGAAGAAAACATGGATCCAACTTACGTGATTGGTGGTTTGCTAAACCGTACTGGGGTCAATGCAGCATTGGGTGCTAGCCGTTATATCGTGGCAGAAGCCGATGAATCTGATGCATCGTTCTTATTCCTAGAGCCAATGGCGGCTGTGGTGACCAATATTGATGCCGACCACATGGACACCTATGGTGGTAGTTTCGATACCTTAAAAGATACCTTTATTCAATTTTTGCACAAACTGCCATTCTACGGTTTGGCTGTGGTGTGTGGTGATGATGCCAATATTCGTGAAATCATGCCGCGTATCGGGCGCCCTGTATTGACCTATGGTTTTAATGAAGACAACGATATTCGTGCCGTTGATGTTGATCAAGACGGTATGCGCACACACTTTACTGTACTGCGTAAAGACCGCGAACCGTTACGCGTGACGGTGAATCAACCGGGGCTGCATAACGTATTGAATGCCTTGGCTGCAATTGGAATTGCCACCGATGAAGGCGTTTCTGATGGTGCAATTTGCCGTGCTTTAGAAGGCTTTAGCGGTGTCGGTCGTCGTTTCCAAGTACAAGGTGAGTTTGAGGTAGCAGACGGCAATGTGAAATTGGTAGATGACTACGGACATCACCCGAAAGAAGTGGAAGCCACCATTAAAGCTGCGCGTCAAAGTCATCCTGATCGCCGTTTGGTGATGTTGTTCCAGCCACACCGTTTTAGTCGCACCCGTGACTGTTTTGATGACTTTGTGGAAGTGTTGTCACAAGTCGATCAATTGTTATTGCTCGATGTTTATCCTGCGGGTGAAAAACCAATTGTTGGCGCAGATAGCCGTACTTTGGCACGCAGTATTCGTTTGCGTGGTCAGGTTGAGCCAATTTTGGTCGATCCAAATGACGGCAACCTACCGAATATTGTGAAACAAGTGTTACAGGCCAATGACTTGTTATTGACCCAAGGTGCAGGTAATGTGGGGGCGATTTCAATCGAGCTTGCACAAAACCATTTATATTTAAAATAATCACAACCTGTGATGTTTGAATTTGATCGACCAGTTTAAAGTTTAAGGATATAAACGTGTCAAATGCTTCAAAGTTCGGCAAAGTTGCCGTGTTATTGGGTGGAAAATCTGCTGAGCGTGAGGTTTCTCTAGACAGCGGTCAAGCAGTACTCGAAGCACTGCTACGTTCTGGGGTCAATGCAGAAGCATTTGATCCACAAACACGTAGCGTGACCGAATTGGTCAATTATGATCGTGCCTTTATTGTGTTACACGGGCGCGGTGGTGAAGATGGTCAAATTCAAGGTGTTTTGGAATGGTTGAATATTCCATACACGGGTACGGGCGTGCAAGGTTCAGCCATTGGCATGGACAAAGTGAAGACCAAGCAAATTTGGCAAGGTTCTGACTTGCCAACTGCGCCATATCGTATTGTTAGCAAAGATTCCAATATTGAAGACGTGGTTGCCGAATTGGGTTTACCACTCATCATCAAGCCTGTACATGAAGGTTCAAGTATTGGCATGAGCAAAGTCGAAAAAGTAGAAGACTTTGCCGATGCTGTAGCGAAAGCAACTGCACATGACGCTATTGTTATGGCTGAAAAATGGATTACAGGACGTGAATTTACCATCGTGCTGTTAAATGGTCAGGCTTTACCGATTATTCGTTTAGAACCACCGAAAGATGTGGCGTTCTATGATTATGAAGCCAAATATCAACGTAATGATGTGCAATACGGTATTCCGTGTGGTTTAAGCACTGCCGAAGAGCAACAGTTACAAGCTTTGGCATTACGTGCCTTCCAAGCCGTGGGTGCAAGTGGCTGGGGTCGTATTGATGCCATGCAAGATGAGAACGGCAATTTCTGGCTATTGGAAGTGAATACCGTGCCGGGAATGACCAGCCACTCTTTAGTTCCGAAAGCGGCAAATGCAGTCGGCTATAGTTTTGATGAGCTGTGTGTGGCAATTTTGGCACAAACCCTTACAGGTGAAGCACACTAAATATGGCTCAACTTCCTGCATCCTTGCGCCGTAAACGGGCAGCGATTACCTCGATTCATGACAAACCGCCAACAGCCAAAGAAAAGCTGATTCATTTTGGTGGTTGGGTAATGCTGTGCGTTGCGGTGCTCGTGTTGGCAGTGGGTGCGTACGGGCTATACAAAGTCATGACCGATGCACAAATTGCCAAGCTAGATGTAGTGGGTACACGTTCAGATGCGGAACACCGCCAAGTGATGACGCATGTGAACCCTGTAATGACCAAGAACTATTTCACCTCTGACCTAGAGCAAATCCGCGATACCGCTTTGGAGTTGTCTTGGGTAGATCGAGTGGTGGTTTCACGTGCGTGGCCGAATGCTATTCGTGTGCGGGTTATGCCGCGTCATCCAATTGCACGTTGGGGGACAGGTCGTTTGCTCAGTGACAGCGGTGAAGTCTTTACCGAGGTCACGCCACAAAATAATCAACATTTACCGTTATTACACGGGCCAACGCATCAATCTAAAATGATGATGCGTCGTTATAATGAAATTAACCAATTATTCTTACCCGTCAACGATCGTTTAAAAGAACTATATTTAACAGAACGTATGACGTGGTTTATGCAGTTTGATTCAGGTCTACGTGTTATTGTAGATAAAGATCAAACCATGAGTAAGCTGCAGCGCTTGGGGCATCTTGCACAAAGTGATTTGAAACCTGTATGGTCTAAAATATCCGCCATCGATTTGCGTTATCGCAATGGTTTAGCCATTCAATGGAAAAACTCAATTCCGCCAAAAATTGCAAATGGTCACTTTGTTGTAACGATTGATGACACAAGCATTGCAGAGGGAATAAGAGCAAAGCCATAATATTGGGCTTTAAAAAAATAGAGGCATTAAGCCATAAATTAAACATACTGGTAATGGTAGTGAATAAATGAGTGAAGCTGTTCCCTCGGTTGTTGCGATTGACATTGGGACGCACAAAGTTTCAGTTTTGATTGCTAAGGTCCATGCGCCAGACAATATCCAAGTCATTGGTATGGCCACCGCACGTAATCGAGGCATGAGTAAGGGAAAAATTGTCAGTCTCGATAAAGTGATTACTGCAATTAAAAATGCCGTGCAAGAAGCGGAAGATATGGCGGAATGCCGTGTGCATTCGGCATGGATTTCTATTCCTAGTGCAGAGCTAAAAAGCTTTTATGCTTCAGGTCGCACACCTATTGAAAGTAGTGATCACACCATTACCACCAGTGAAGTGGTACGCGCCTTGGACTTGGCCAAAGCCAGTCACCTCACCTCAGACCATTATTTGGTGAGTGCAGTACCACTCGGTTTCGATTTAGATGATTCGGGTGAATGGGTACAAAACCCAATTCGTATGTCAGCACATAGCATGACGGGGCATTATCAATTGATGATGTTGCCTATTAGCACCATGCAGAATTTAGACCGTGCTTTAAAAGGTGCCAATATTGGTGTCGAAAAAATGGTGGTGTCAAATTTAGCCACTGCAGAAGCCAGTCTGCTTAAAGATGAAAAAGAATACGGTGTGTGTCTGGTAGATATTGGCGCAGGTACGACCAGTATTGCAGTTTATTTAGATGGACGTTTGGCCTTGGCACACACTTTGCAGCGTGGTGGTGAGCATGTCACCCGCGATATTGCAGCGGTGTTACAAACCACAACTGAAGAAGCTGAACGGATTAAGCTATTGTATGGCTGTGTAGATATGAAAGTGGTCAAACCTGATCACATGATTCAGATTCAGGGCATTGATGGGCCGCAAACCATTAGCCGTATTGAACTGGCGGAAATTATTATTGCGCGTTATGAAGAAATTTTTGCACAAATTCGTCAGGAACTCGAAAAGAGCGGTGCCATTCATGGTTTATATCATGGTGTGGTTTTGGCGGGTGATGCCTCACAAATTGAAGGCATGATCAGCTTGGTACGTCGTATGTTGGGTGTTTCGGCACACTTGGGGAATCATCCTTCACAAGTTTATGCCGATGAACCGCATCAGGCCGCCTTACGCCGTTCACAATATGCAACAGCTTCAGGCTTATTGCTTTATAGTCAAAACTATACTCAAGACACGATTGTAGAACATGAAGACCCTGAAACCTTATCGGTTTGGGGGCGTGTCGGACGGGCATGGTCTGGCTTGAACGAAAAGTTAAAATCTATTTTTTAGTTGAGTTTTTTGGGAATATTGTTAGGAAGTTGTACGGATCATCACTGGTACTTGACAAGCCAGAAGTTGAACAGCATTCTTAAAAATAATTTTTATGAAGATCAAGGCAGTATACGGGCTTAAGTGACTGCCAATAACGTATTAGGAAATCTAAAGGTCATGGCCTCATTTGAATTTATAGATGATCAAACCGATAGCAACGGTCAAGCCCGTTTCACTGTGTTTGGTGTGGGTGGTGCAGGTGGTAACGCTGTGCAGCACATGCTTGAGTCGGATATTCAGGGTGTAAAATTTGTTTGTGCCAATACGGACAAACAAGCATTGGATCGCATGAATTCGCAATTCAAAATCCAGCTAGGTGAGCAAAGCACACGTGGTTTAGGCGCGGGCGGTGATCCTCAAGTGGGTCAAACTGCAGCGGAAGAAAGCCGCGAGCTGATCTGTCAGCAACTTGAAGGCACAGACATGGTGTTTGTGACTGCAGGGATGGGCGGTGGTACAGGTACAGGTGCTGCGCCAGTTGTGGCTGAAATTGCCAAAGAAATGGGCATTTTGACTGTTGGTGTGGTGACTACGCCATTTAACTTTGAGGGTAAGCGTCGCTTACTTTCTGCGGAAAAAGGGATTGCGGCATTAGAACAGCATGTAGACTCTTTAATCATTATTCCAAACCAGCGTTTAATGAAAGTTTACCGCGACATTTCAATGAAAGATGCGTATAAAAAAGCCGATGACGTTTTGTTGAACGGTGTACGCAGTATTTTTGATTTGGTGGTACGTCCAGGTCACATCAACCTAGACTTTGCTGACTTGAAAACTGCGATGAGTACGCGCGGTTATGCGATGATGGGTGTTGGTTCAGGTCGTGGTGAAAACCGTGCGCGTCAAGCGGCTGAACAAGCGATTCGTAGCCCATTGCTCGATAGCGTAACCATTGCCAATGCCAAAGGCTTGTTGATTAACGTAACGGGTGGTGATGATGTGACCTTCGGTGAAATCGAAGAGATCATGGACGTGATTCATCAACTTTCAGATACCGAACAAACCCAAGTATTCTACGGTACGGTATTTGATCCTGAAGCGCGTGACGAAATTAGCGTGACTGTTATTGCTACTGGTTTAGCGCGTAACACAGGCGATACACCAGAGCCTGCAAAACGCACCGTGACACAAACCACTTCTGCAGCACCAACAGCGGCAGTAGAAGAAGATGATGTGCCTGCAATTCAGCGTCAGCAGGCAGAAACTGCGCCTGCAATTAGTGCGACAACAACATCAGGCTCTGCGCGTCCAACGCCAATGAGTATTCAAGACTATTTGAAAAATCAGCAGCGTAAATAAGCCAAGATCCTCAATTTCATTGTGTGATCGGGAAAAGGCAGTTTTAAACTGCCTTTTTTGTTTTTTATCAATGGCTAAATATGCTAACGTATAGCGGTTTTAAAATTTAGATGAATTGAGAACATGCTGAAACAACGTACCCTACAACGTGTCGTCAAGGCGAGCGGTATTGGTCTGCACAGTGGTCAAAAAGTATTGATCAACTTTGTGCCGCATCATGCCGATGGGGGAATTGTGTTTCGTCGTATCGATTTAAATCCGCCTGTCGATATTCCAGCCGATGCCATGCTGATTCAAGAAGCATTTATGTGCTCGAATTTGGTTCAGGATAATGCCAAAGTTGGCACTATTGAGCATGTTATGAGTGCAATTGCAGGGTTGGGCATTGATAACTTGATTATTGAAGTGTCTGCCTCTGAAGTGCCCATTATGGACGGCAGTGCAGGGCCTTTTATTTATTTGTTGATGCAGGGTGGTTTAAAAGAACAGGATGCTGCGAAAAAGTTCATCAAAATTTTAAAACCTGTAGAAGCTTTAATTGACGATAAACGTGCGGTGTTCAGTCCGCATGAAGGTTTTCAGCTCAATTTCACCATCGACTTTGATCATCCTGCCTTTAAAAAAGAATATCAGTCTGCCACCATCGATTTTTCTACAGAAACCTTTGTCTATGAAGTCAGTGGCGCACGTACTTTTGGCTTTATGAAAGATTTGGACTATTTAAAAGCCAATAATTTGGCTTTGGGTGCGAGTTTAGATAATGCCATTGGGGTAGATGATACAGGCGTGGTCAATGAAGAAGGTTTGCGCTTCTCGGACGAGTTTGTACGGCATAAAATTTTAGATGCTGTGGGGGATTTGTACTTGCTTGGACATCAAATTATTGCCAAGTTTGATGGTTATAAATCAGGACATGCCTTAAATAATCAGTTATTACGCAATGTTCAGAGCGATCCAAGCAGTTATGAAATTGTAACATTTGATGACATAAATTCTTGCCCGATCACTTTTGTGCATGTGACATAAGTCATTGTCTTTTCTTACTACGTTATAATGTAACAACAATAATATGTGAATTTCATCACAAATTTGAGCACGAGTTTTTGGTGTTTTCTGCAAACAATTATTTTTTATTGCTTGCCAAACGTAACAAAGCTTGGCTAAGCTTAGGGTCGCTCACAAAGTCAGCAGCACCTCGTAACATATCTTGAGTTTCTGGACTAAGTGTTCTTAAAGGCTTTTCGCTTTTTGGGGGCGTTTGAGATTCAACTCTTAAACGAACTTGAATTTTTTGTATGTCTTTCAGTTCATGCAGTTGTGACAGTTGAGTAATGTATTGCTTTTGCAAATAAGCAAGTTGACTGACCATCGCTTGATTCGTTCCAGTAATGGTTAAGACACCTTGTTGATAACAAACCACCTGCCATTGCTCTGGTTGCGGCAGTAAAGGTTGAATAAGTTTGCCAAGTTTCTGCCATGCAGCAACTTGGGTTGAGAGAAACGTTAGGTTTCCTGTTTTTATGTGTTTTCTTGTTTGTTGAAAGAGATTCACAGGTTCGGACATACATCATTCCTTCATGTTTATGCCCTAATCTTATGCGCTCCTTTCAGTAGATATCAAGGAAGAGATCACAAGGAACTTCAAGTAAGAACAGTTAAGAGGTTTTTTTATGCATTCGCGCCGTATTTTATTAGCGTTTTCACTGGCAGCTTCGGCAGCATCTGTCGCATTTGCTGATTTAGTTGAGTTAGATTCTCAAAATTCATCGACTGATCGTATTGAGCAATTAACCCGCACCTTGTCACAAGGTTCTTATACAGAAACACAAGACATTGATGTTCCTGCACAAACGCAGATGACCGTTAAGCTTCGTGAAAAGACTACAGAATTAAACAATGCGTCTTTAGCAAAAAAATACGGTACCAATACCAGCACCCGTTTTGCTTCTTCAAATCCTTATGCTTGGTTAGTGTCACATCCATTACCAAATGCACGTATTAGCTCGAACTATGGCGGTCGTGTCATGAGTGGTCGTGCTGAAAACCATTCAGGCTTAGACCTTGCTGCACCAAGCGGTACTCCAATTTATGCGACTGGCCCAGGTATTGTGACCAAGTCAGGCTGGGGCACAGGTTATGGTCAATATGTAGAAATTAACCACGGTAATGGTTATATCACGCGCTACGCACACGCTTCACGTTTAATTGCGCGTGTGGGTGACCGTGTAGATGCAGGCGAACATATTGCCAACGTGGGTTGTACAGGTCGTTGTACAGGTCCTCACTTACATTATGAAGTAGTGAAAGATGGTCAACGTAAGAACCCTTCTACCTATTTAGCAATGTTGCCGTAATGTTTTGGCTAGAAATTCATGCTCTAGCCACACTCACTGTAAACTACACGCGAACTACAAATTAAAACATGAAATTAAAGCGGCAAAGGTCGCTTTTCTTTATACTCACGTTTTAGCTTTTAGCGAAATCTAGTGAGACATTTCAGACATCAACTTATCACCTAAAAAAATAATAACACGCAGTATCTGCTTTATTGTATAAAAAACCGCCTAAATTGGCGGTTTTTTGTTATTTGCTGTAAGAATGTGTCAATCACTATTTATTTTCTAAATAGTATGCAGGATATGCATTTAAGATTAGCCATATCTACTAAAGTCTAAATTATGATACATATAAAGCATACGATTAGGCTTAGGAATAGTGAATTATGGCGTTTTACGGTGATACGGACTCACAAGAAACCCAAGAATGGCAAGACGCCTTTGATGCTGTGTTACAACATATGGGTACTGAACGGGCAGCATTTTTACTCGAAAAACTGTACCAACGTGCAATTGCAAAGCATGTACCCATTCAGCGATTAAATACTCCTTACCTCAATACCATTTCAGTGGAAGAACAACCTGCCATGCCGGGCGATCAGGATATGGAGCGTCGTATTCGCGCCCTGATTCGCTGGAATGCGTTGGCAATGGTATTGCGTGCCAATAAAACAGGTGATGATTTAGGTGGTCACCTTGCAAGTTTCGCATCTTCAGCAACATTGTATGATGTTGGTTTTAACCATTTCTTCCGTGCCAATAGTGATCATTTTGGCGGTGATATGATCTACTACCAAGGTCACTGTGCACCCGGTATTTATGCCCGTTCATTTTTAGAAGGGCGTTTAACCGAAGATCAATTGAATAATTTCCGCCGTGAAGTGGGCGGTAACGGTTTACCTAGCTATCCACATCCTTATTTAATGCCTGACTATTGGCAGTTCCCAACGGTGTCGATGGGTCTGGGTCCAATCATGTCAATTTATCAGGCACATATTCAAAAATACTTAATGAACCGCGGTTTAATTAAAGAAGAAGACCGTAAAGTCTGGGTATATCTAGGCGATGGTGAAATGGATGAGCCAGAAAGTTTGGGTGCAATTTCACTGGCAGGTCGTGAAAAGCTAGATAACCTGATTTGGGTGGTGAACTGTAACTTACAGCGTTTAGATGGCCCTGTACGCGGTAACGGTAAAATCATTCAAGAACTTGAGTCGTTATTCCGTGGCGCAGGTTGGCGCGTGATTAAAGTGGTCTGGGGGCGTCATTGGGATGCTTTATTAGACAAAGACGACACAGGTGCATTAAGAGCCATTATGGAAGAAGCGGTGGATGGTGATTATCAGCGCTTGCAAGTGAAAGGTGGTGCATACGCTCGTGAGAAATTCTTTGGTAAATATCCTGAAGCCAAAGAATTGGTCAAAGATTTAAGCGATGAAGATATTGATAACCTGAACCGTGGTGGTCACGATCCGTACAAAGTATTTGCGGCGTATGCTGAAGCATGTAAGGCCAAAGGTCAGCCAACGGTCATTTTAGCCAAAACTGTCAAAGGTTATGGTTTGTCTGATGAACTTGAAGCGGTGAACAAAACCCACCAAATCAAAAAAATGCAGTTGGATTCTTTAAAATATGTACGTGACCGCTTCAACTTGCCATTTAGCGATGAGCAACTTGAAGAAGTGCCGTTCTATCGTCCAAGTGAAAATTCGCCTGAATTGAAATATATGAAAGCGCGTCGCGAAGCGTTGGGTGGTTATTTGCCTGCGCGTCGTAAAGACAGCGAAGCTTTACAAATTCCTGAATTATCAGTTTTCGATTCAGTCTTGGCAGGTTCAGGTGGCAAAGAACAATCGACCACTATGGTGATGGTGCGTTTGATTTCTGCCCTGCTCAAAGAAAAAGCCATTAAAGACCGTGTGGTACCCATTGTACCCGATGAAGCACGTACTTTCGGTTTAGAAGGCATGTTCCGTCAACTGGGTATTTATGCCGCACATGGGCAAAAATACACCCCTGAAGACCAAGAACAATTGATGCATTATCGTGAAGCCAAAGACGGTCACATGCTGCAAGAAGGCATTAACGAAGCAGGTGCAATGAGTGCTTGGGCAGCTTTGGGTACCAGTTATTCGACCAATAACTTACCAATGATCCCAATGTATATGTATTACTCCATGTTTGGTTTCCAACGTATTGGGGATATTGCATGGGCGGCAGGTGATGCACAGGCGCAAGGTTTCTTGTTGGGTGCCACTGCAGGACGTACCACACTCAATGGTGAAGGCTTGCAACACCAAGATGGTCACTCGCATATTTTAGCCAATACTATTCCAAACTGTGTGTCCTATGACCCATGCTTTGGTTATGAGCTTGCCGTGATTGTGCATGATGGTTTGCAACGCATGTATGTCAATCAGGAGCGCGTGTTCTATTACCTCACCGTAATGAATGAAAACTACGAGCATCCTGAAATGCCACAAGGTGTGGAAGAAGGCATTAAGCGCGGCATGTATTTACTGCAGGAAGATGAAAAAGCCACGGTTCAATTGCTAGGTTCAGGTGTGATTTTGCGTGAAGTCATCAAAGCGGCGAAAATCTTGCGTGAAGAGTATCAAATCCACTCGAATGTCTACAGTGTGACCAGTTTTAATGAATTGGCGCGTGATGGTATGGCGTGTGAAGAATACAACCGTTTGCATCCATTGGCTGAAGAAAGCAAAGAGCCATGGGTGTCGCAACAACTGCGAGGTACAGATGGTATTGTAGTTTCTGCAACCGACCATGTACGTGCGTATAGCGAACAGATTCGTGGTTACTTGCCAGACAACCGTCCATTCGTTGCTTTAGGTACAGATGGATATGGCCGCTCAGATACCCGTGGCAACTTGCGTAGCTACTTTGGTGTGGATGCAGCACACATTGTGGTAGCAACCTTGAAAAAGTTAGCAGATGAGGGCGAAGTCGATGCGCGTTTAGTCAAAGATGCGATTTCGACCTTTGAGTTGGATACCGACCGTCCTGTCGCGTGGGCACCGCAAGCGGTTCCTGAAGTACAAGCGGTTGCTGACTACAAAGAGGAGCACTGATCATGCAAATTCAAACGCCTGATATTGGTGTCGATAAAGCCACTGTTGCAGATATTCTTGTCAAAGTTGGCGACACGATTGCAGTTGATGACAGCATTGTCCTATTGGAATCAGACAAAGCCTCTGTTGAAGTACCCAGCACCGTTGCAGGGGTGGTGAAAAGTATTTTGGTACAACAAGGCGATGAAGTGACTGAAGGTGCGGTGCTGATTGAGTTGGAAACTGAAGCTCAAACGGCAGCTGCTACAGAAGTTGCTGCACCGCAAGCCCAAGTAGATGCTGCACCGAAGCAAGATGCTGAACCAGTGATCGCTGCAGCACCAAGCTCAGCGACATCAAACACTGCGCAAGAAGTAGATGTACAAGTACCTGACATTGGCGTGGAAAAAGCCGTTGTTGGGGAAATTTTAGTACAAGTCGGCGATGCGATTGATGTTGATCAAAGCATTATTATGGTGGAGTCGGACAAAGCCACAGTAGAAGTGCCGAGTACGGTGTCGGGTACAGTTACCGCTATCCAAATCAATACGGGTGATACCGTAAAAGAAGGTGTGGTGATTCTGAAAGTGAAAACCGCCGCTGCTGCAGTCACACAGGTGGAAACACCTCAAGTGGCATCAGCAGAAGCGGCTGCTGCAACAGCGAGCGCAGCAACTGCATCGGCACCACAAACAACAGCATCAGCACAGGTTGAAGTCGCAGTGCCTGATTTAGGGGTCGATAAAGCCACAGTGGCAGAAATTTTGGTACAAGTGGGCGATACGGTTGCTGCTGACCAAAGTTTGATTGTGGTGGAATCAGACAAGGCTACGGTAGAAGTGCCAAGTACTACTGCAGGCGTGATTCAAGCGATTCATGTAGAATTAGGACAAAGTGTTGCGCAGGGCAATGCATTAGTGACGATAGTAACTGCAAGCGCAGCTGCACCAACAGCAGTTGCAGCAGCTCAAGTTGCCTCTGCACCAAGTACATCGCCAGCAGTCAGTGCTGCATCTACAGCACAAAGCACGACAGTTGCAGCAAGCGCGCATGCGAATGTAGACAAATTGAGTAAGGCGCAACATGAAGCCAATGCAAAAGTGTATGCAGGCCCTGCTGTGCGTAAACTGGCACGTGAGTTGGGTGTTGTTTTAGCAGATGTAAACGCCACTGGCCCACATGCGCGTGTACTCAAAGAAGACTTGAAGGCTTATGTCAAAGCGCGTCTTACTGCGCCGCAGACTGTTCCTGTCGCTGCTACAACACAGCAAGTTACAGGTTTGCCAAAGCTACCTGACTTTAGTGCATTTGGTGGTGTGGAAGAAAAAGATTTGACGCGCTTACAACAAGTGTCAATTCCGCAATTGTCCCTGAACAATTACATCCCACAAGTCACGCAATTTGATTTGGCCGATATTACCGAGCTAGAAGCGTGGCGCGGTGAATTGAAAGCCAACTTCAAAAAAGAAGGTGTCAGCCTGACCATTTTGGCGTTCATTGCCAAAGCAGTAGCGCATTTGCTGAAAGATGAGCCATATTTCGCTGCGCATCTGGCAGACGATCAAAAGTCTGTGCTGCTGCGTAAAGAAATCCACATGGGCATTGCGGTGGCAACCCCCGATGGTTTAACCGTGCCTGTACTACGTAATCCAGATCAGAAATCGATTAAACAAATTGCGATTGAACTGGGTGAGTTGAGTCAAAAAGCGCGTGATAAAAAGTTGTCGCCTAAAGATTTACAAGGTGCAAACTTTACCATCACCAGTTTAGGTTCGATTGGCGGTACGGCATTTACGCCGTTGGTGAACTGGCCGCAGGTTGCGATTTTGGGTATTTCACCAGCGACCATGCAGCCTGTCTGGAATGGTGAAGGTTTTGATCCACGTTTGATGTTGCCATTGTCATTGTCGTATGACCATCGTGTCATCAACGGTGCTGATGCAGCACGTTTTACCCATAAACTGACTCAGTTGTTGGCTGATATTCGGAGTTTACTGCTCTAAATCAAGTCAAAAAATTTACTTAAAACCCTGCTATGGCAGGGTTTTTTGTGACTTATTTTTATTCGCTTTGATGTCAGCACAGCATTTGCTTAAGCACACTATTCCGTTTAGAATAGGCTTACTTCATTGGGGAGTAGCCGCTTTTTACTTACGGGGTTTAAACCGCATCAAGTAAAAAGGTGATGGTCAACATATTTGTTCCACAGAACATGGTCATCATAGCAAAGAACCAAGTCTGCTTTTTCAAGCTTTCTTTTGTTGGCAAGACCTTTGATTTATCACTCTGCAGATTTTGGCTAGCAGGAGGGATAGGTCATTGGTATGTGTGCTAGCCAGAGAAAAACATCATGTATGAATTCCTCATCTCGACTGCCATTGTCGCTTTAGCTGAAATGGGTGATAAAACCCAGCTACTGGCGTTATTACTCGCAGCCCGCTTTCGTAAACCTGTCCCTATTTTAGTTGCCATTTTATTGGCAACGCTGATTAACCATGGTCTTTCTGCAGTGTTAGGGCAGTGGATTACCACCGTACTCAGCCCAGAAGTCTTGTTGTGGATTTTATCTTTAGGCTTTATTGCAATGGCTATTTGGATGCTGATTCCAGACCAGTTGGACGATGAAACCGAAAGCATCAACAAATGGCAAAAATATGGTGTGTTTGGTGCAACCTTTGTGCTGTTCTTTTTGGCAGAAATTGGCGACAAAACCCAAATTGCCACGGTGGCTTTGGCGGCACGTTATGACAGCATTTTCTGGGTCATGCTGGGTACGACATTAGGCATGATGCTCGCCAATGCGCCTGCGGTATTTATTGGTAATAAACTGGCGACCCGCTTACCAATTGCATTAATTCATAAAATTGGCGCACTGATTTTCTTAATTATTGGTGTATCGACCTTGGCACAGCATTATTTCTTCTAGAGAATCAGTGGATGTGTATAAATCCTGAGCAAAATGCTTGGGATTTATTTTTGTAAGTTGTGATGCAATTCACTGATATTTCAGATAATCCAAGCTATTTTATTTATTGTAACTTTCCATAAATAGCTATATGTTATTCAGTCATAGAAAACGTATTTTTAAAAATGAAAAAATCGGGGTTTGGTTATGGCATTTGACCGTACAACATCGCAGGTCTTGTTTGACAATGGGACACACAAATGTATTAGTTTTACCAGTTTGGTCAAAGGTGAAGGTGTTCAGGCTAACCAATTTCTGATCCTTGATAATAACCGTGCTGCAGTGCTAGACCCAGGTGGTGACCTGACCTATGTACCACTGACCATGGAATTAAATAAATATACCCGCCTGACCAATCTTGATTATGTAATGGCATCTCACCAAGACCCAGACATCATCACCTCAATGCCGCGTTGGTTGGTATATACCGAAGCAAAAATTGTAGCGTCAAAATTATGGGCGCGTTTCTTGCCGCATTTGAGCTCATCTTTTATGAGCGACCGCATGAAAGGCAACTGGCTAGACCGTTTAATTGAACTGCCAGATGAAGGTCAATCCATCCCTTTGGGCGAGTCGAAAATTATTGCGGTGCCTGCGCACTTTTTGCACTCGGTCGGCAACTTCCAGTTTTATGACCCTGTTGCCAAAATCTTATTCTCGGGCGATATGGGTGCATCCATGGTGGAAGATGCTTCAATTCCACTGGCTGATTTTGCTGCGCATATTCCTGCCATGAAAGGCTTCCATCAGCGTTATATGTGCTCGAACAAAGTTATTCGCCTGTGGGTAAGCATGGTGCGCACTATGGATGTAGAAATGATTGTGCCGCAACACGGTACGCCTTTTGTCGGCAAAGAGCAGGTGAATCAATTCCTTGATTGGATTGAAACACTGGAATGTGGTGTCGATTTGATGGATGAGCACGTATTTAGCTGTCCTGAATAAGTGACAAAAAAGCTAAAAAAACCGTAAAAAAAACTTGAGTGCAAAAACAACTTTTTTTAAGATTTTCGCCCAAAAACGATTTTTTTGATGGCGAGAACTTAACGAATGTTGTCTCAAGTACCTACACAGGATGCCTGCTTAAGCTGTGGCGCATGTTGCGCTTATTTCCGTGTTTCATTTTATTGGGCAGAAGGCATGAATATGCCTGAGCACTACACGGAACCAGTGACAGCAGTGTATTCATGTATGTGCGGAACCAACCAAAGTCAGCCACGTTGCATTGCTTTACAAGGTGAAGTTGGACAGCAGGTCAGTTGCGGGATTTATGAATTGCGCAGCAGTTCTTGCAAAGAAGTGCAAATTGCCGATGACCAATGCAACAAAGCCCGTCTTGCACATAATATGATTCCATTTGTGCAAATTGAACCTGCGATTCCTGTCAATGATGATGACTTTGATCAAGTGGTTTAAGGCCTAGAGTAGACAGATTGAATAAGCAAAGCTTCGGCTTTGCTTTTTTAATGACTGAATTTTGTTGGGATTGCTCAATCATTTTTTATTGAGGCTTTGGTGAGGTATATGAAACATCAAAGCTATTCCATTGACACAGACTGCGGCTAGAAAAATAAAGGCTTGAGCGTGGGTGAGCTGATTTTTAGATGAAAAATACTGTTTTTTGCAGTCAGACAACCCCAGTTGGGTAGAATAAAAAATATTTCTTAGAGAACAAATGAAATTTGTGCCCAGATTTGTTTATAATGGCTCACGGAAATTACCAGTGAGACTGTTATGCTGACCATCGTTCAAGAAGCGTTAACCTTCGATGATGTCTTATTACTCCCTGCCTATTCTACTGTTCTCCCAAAAGATGTCTCCTTAAAGACACGTTTTACGCGCGGCATTGACCTGAATATTCCGCTTGTTTCAGCGGCAATGGATACAGTGACTGAATCACGTATGGCAATTGCGATGGCGCAAAACGGTGGTATTGGTATTCTACATAAAAACATGGACATCGTAGCGCAAGCTGCCGAAGTGCGCCGTGTGAAAAAATTCGAAGCGGGTATGGTGAAAGATCCAATTACCGTAACCCCAGAAACCACAGTACGTGAATTGATTGCGCTGACTCAAGCCAACAACATCAGCGGTGTGCCTGTGGTGAAAGATGGCAAAGTAGTGGGTATTGTGACAGGACGTGACACACGTTTTGAAACAAACCTTGAACAACCTGTCAGAAACATCATGACTGGCCAAGATCGTTTAGTGACTGTACGCGAAGACGAATCTAAAGAAAATATTCAAGCTTTATTGCAACAACACCGCATTGAAAAAGTGTTGGTTGTTAATGAAAATCAAGAGCTTAAGGGCTTAATTACGGTGACCGATTTCCGTAAAGCAGAATTGTATCCAAACAGCTGTAAAGATGATTTAGGTCGTTTACGTGTGGGTGCTGCAGTCGGTACAGGTGCAGAAACACCAAGCCGTGTAGAAGCGTTGGTTGAAGCAGGTGTTGATGCAATTGTGGTGGATACTGCTCACGGTCACTCTGCAGGTGTAATTGAACGTGTACGTTGGGTAAAAGCTAACTATCCACAAGTTCAAGTCATTGGCGGTAATATCGCAACGGGTGATGCTGCTTTGGCATTGTTAGATGCAGGTGCAGACGCAGTAAAAGTCGGGATTGGTCCTGGTTCAATCTGTACCACACGTATTGTGGCGGGTATTGGTATGCCGCAAATTTCTGCAATTGATTCTGTTGCCAATGCATTAAAAGAACAGATTCCATTAATTGCCGATGGCGGTATTCGCTTCTCTGGCGATATGGCGAAAGCTATTGGCGCAGGTGCAAGTACGATTATGGTGGGTTCATTGCTTGCAGGTACTGAAGAAGCACCGGGCGAAGTTGAATTCTTCCAAGGCCGTTACTATAAAGCTTACCGTGGCATGGGTTCATTGGGTGCTATGGCGGGTGCAACAGGTTCTGCAGACCGTTATTTCCAAGACTCTAAAGCAGGTGCAGAAAAACTTGTGCCAGAAGGTATTGAAGGTCGTGTGCCGTATAAAGGTCCAATGGGCAACATCGTGCATCAAATGATGGGCGGTCTACGTTCATCTATGGGTTATACTGGTTCTTCAACCATTGAAGACCTACGTCAGAATGCAAAATTCGTGAAAATTACTGCAGCAGGTATGCAGGAATCTCACGTACATGATGTGACGATTACTAAAGAAGCGCCGAACTATCGTGTTGGTTAATTTTTAGTATCGTTTTCAAATAAAAGCCGTCATCTATATGACGGCTTTTTCATTTTTGGTGTAAAGTAACTTGCAGTAAAAAAGTGATGATAAAGATCACCTCTAAGAAGTGAGAACAATATGAGTTATTTTGGTACAGACGGCATTCGAGGGAAGTTCGGAGAGTTACCTATTACACCTGAATTTGCATTAAAACTGGGTTTTGCAGCAGGTAAAGTTTTAAAAAAGCACACCAAAAAAAATAAACCAATTGTGGTATTGGGTAAAGATACACGTCTTTCAGGCTATATTTTAGAAGCAGCGTTACAGGCGGGTTTGAACGCCGCAGGTGTATATGTACATTTATTAGGCCCATTACCAACCCCAGCCATTGCACACTTGACCCGTGCCTTACATGCCAGTTTAGGCATCGTGATTTCAGCATCACATAACCCGTATTTTGATAACGGAATTAAATTTTTCTCAGGTGAAGGGAAAAAACTTCCAGATACGATACAAGAAGAAATTAACCAAGAATTACAGCAAGAGTTAAAAATTGAAGACACAGCCAACTTGGGTAAAAGTGTTCGTGTAAAAGATGCCAATGGGCGTTATATCGAGTTCTGTAAATCGACTTTCCCGTATCATTTAGATTTAAATGACCTGACCATTGTGGTCGATTGTGCCAACGGTGCAGCCTATAACGTCGGCCCTGCGGTATTTCGTGAACTGGGTGCCAAAGTCTTTGCCATTCACAATGAACCGAATGGTTTAAATATTAATGAACATTGTGGTTCGACTCATCCTGAGCATTTACAAAAGGCAGTGTTGGATCATCAAGCCGATTTGGGGATTGCTTTTGATGGTGATGCAGACCGTGTAATTTTGGTAGACCGTCATGGCAAGCTGATTGATGGTGACCATATTTTATATATTCTTGCCACGCAAGGCTCGAAAAAACCTGCAGGAATTGTGGGCACATTGATGAGCAATATAGCCTTGGAATTGGCTTTAGAAAAAGCCCAAGTGCCGTTGTTGCGTGCCAATGTAGGCGATCGTTATGTGCTGCAAGGTTTGGAAGAAAATGGTTGGGTCATTGGTGGCGAGCCATCGGGTCACATTCTAACCTTGGACAAGAGCACCACAGGTGATGCCATTATTGCGGCACTGCAAGTGTTAACGGTGATGGTAGAACAAAACAAAGCCCTAGATGAATTGGTTGCAGACTTTAAACTGTTGCCAAATGTGCTAGAAAATGTACGTTTAGAGAATATGTTTGACCCGTATGCGGTGCCAGCATTGGTTGCAGAATTTGATCGTGCAACTGAGCAGCTCAAAGGTCGTGGCCGTTTATTGATTCGCAAATCGGGTACTGAACCTGTGATTCGCGTGATGGTGGAAGGTGATGATTTGGCTGAAGTGAAGGCAATGGCGAAAGATTTAGCAGATGCTGTACGTCGTCATGCCGTCTAAAGGGGGTAAATCGTGAGTGATTTAATTAAAGATTTAAGTGAGCTGCGTTTAAGTTACCAAAAAGGTGAATTGCTAGAAGCACAGGTCAGTGCCAATCCGCATATTCAGTTTTTGAATTGGTTTAACCATGCCTTAGAAGCCAAGCTGCATGAACCGTATGCGATGTCATTGGCGACTGCCAATGCGCAAGGTCGTCCGCATGTGCGTACTGTGTTGCTGCGTGGAGCCACCGAAGCAGGCTATGACTTTTATACCAATTATGACAGTCAAAAAGGGTTGGATTTAGCGGCCAATCCTTATGCTGAATTGTTATTTTACTGGCCTGAACTGGAACGTCAGATTCGTGTCAGCGGTTATGTCGAAAAAATTGATGAGCAAGAATCGACAGCGTATTATCACAAACGCCCACGTGACAACCAAATCGCTGCGCATATTAGCACTCCGCAAAGTGGTGTGATTGCCAGCCGTGAAGAACTACAGGCGCGTTTCCAAGACTTGCATGCCCAAGTGAGCGATCAATCTGAATTGCAAAAACCTATATTTTGGGGCGGTTACCGCTTGCAGCCTGATTATTACGAATTTTGGCAAGGCCGTCCGAACCGTTTGCATGACCGCTTAGCTTATGAAAAAATTGAAGGTGAGTGGAAACTACAACGCTTGATGCCTTAAATCACTGGAAATTATGTCAAAAATTCTAATAAAGCAAAGACCTTTACTTACACGCCCTGAAAACTTTCAGGGCGTCTCTACATTTGTTGCCCAAATTTTAGCGCGCCGTGGCGTTGCGTCTGAGCAGGAGCTGGAACTTAAACTGAAGCACTTGCTTGCTCCAAGCATGAAAGGTCTACCAGAAGCAATTCAGCTGATGGATCAGGCGATTGATCAGCAGAAAAAAATTGTAATTGTGGGCGATTACGATGCCGATGGCGCGACCAGTACCACACTCATGATTTTGGCATTGCGCGAAATGGGCGCACACGTGCAGTATTTAGTACCTGACCGTTTTAAATATGGTTATGGCTTAACCCCCGCCATTGCCGATTTGGCTTTTGAGCGTTATGCACCTGATTTATTAATTACGGTAGATAACGGCATTTCCAGTCATGCAGGTGTGGAGCGTGCGCAAGCTTTGGGGATGCAGGTCATCATCACCGATCACCACCTCACTACAAAAGCCACTCCAAATGCAGAGGCTGTGGTCAATCCGAATCAATTGGGTTGTGATTTCCCAAGTAAAGCCTTGGCAGGTGTGGGCGTGGCATTTTATGTGTTGGCCAACTTATCCAGTCAGCGTAAAAAACAGGGTAAATCTGCTGCAAATTTAACGCAATATTTAGATTTGGTGGCTTTGGGCACCTATGCCGATGTCGCTAGTCTGGATTATAACAACCGTATTTTGGTGGATGCAGGCTTGAAACGGATACAGCAGAATTTATGTCGTCCTGGGATTAGCGCATTGCTGGATTTGGCAGGACGTGAACCCGCACAGCTCAAAGCGCAGGATTTGGGTTTTGTCTTGGGGCCACGTATCAATGCTGCAGGGCGCATGGAAACCATGGACATTGGAATTGAGTGTTTACTGTCGGCGGATATGCAAAGTGCCTATGCTTTGGCGCGTCAGTTAAATAGTTTGAATCAGGAACGCCGTCAGGTTGAAGGGCAAATTAAACAAGATGCGCTGGCAGAGTTGGAAAAGCTGCAGTTAGATCAAAGCGATTTACCGCATGCCTTGATCATGTTTGAAGAACATTGGCACCAAGGTGTAATTGGAATTGTTGCAGGACGCTTAAAGGAACAGTTTCATCGCCCTGCGATTGTATTTGCTGCCGATGAAGATGGTGAGCATATTAAAGGCTCTGCCCGTTCAATTGAGGGGATTCACATACGTGACACCATTGAATTGGTTGCAGAGCAATATCCACATTTGGTCAGTCATTTTGGTGGACATGCGGCTGCGGCAGGTTTGACCATAAAAAAGGTGCACTTTGCAGAATTTAAACAGGTCTTTGAACAGATCATTGCGCAAATGGATGCGGATTTATTTCATGCTGTGCTATGGACAGATGGTGAATTGCCGCAAGAAGCTTTTGATTTACACACGGTAGATTTATTACAGCATTTGGCGCCGTGGGGACAAAAGTTTCCGCAGCCTGTGTTTGAGGGACGGTTTAAAGTGGTTGATTTTAGATGGTTGAAGGACGCTCATTTAAAATTGCGTTTGGCATTGGACAATGGACAAGTGGTTGATGCGATTGCGTTTGGTGCTAAAGATAAATTTGAATTTAACCCGATGCGGGATGATGTGCGTTTGGTTTATGAGTTAGAGCGCAATGTGTTTAATGGCAATGTGAGTTTGCAGTTGCAGATTGTGCATTTGGAGCAGTAATCCAAATAAAAAAATCCGCTCAAATTTGAGCGGATTTTTTTGCTTTTAATGTAAGGGATTAGAAGCGGAATGTACCATTGATGCCGTAAGAGTCCGCACCATCAGTTGTCGTGTAATTCACACCTACAGCAAATGCTGGGGTAAAGAATTTTTGTGCACGTACATTAAAGATAGTATCAAAATCTTCTTCTGTTGAATCTGCAAAAGAAACACCAACGCTTAAAGTTGGGTCGATATAAAGGTCTGCACCTAGACGATATACTGTTTCATCTGCAAAATAGGTTGCACCTTCAAAATTAGTATAATAGTTACCAATTTGAGTGACATATTTTGCGCGAAGTGTTGCAATAGTATCATCTTCAGCAGTCCAAATATTTGTAAAGCTGTTGATAAAACCGATTTGGCTTGCTTGGATTGGGTCAATATTTTCTTTTGCAACACCAGCTGCTAATAACAAACTATTGATTGGTAAATAACCCACTTCCAGTGCATAACCTGTGTTGTCTGCCGAGATCGAATCTTCATCATCTTCGATTGTAATTTCAGAACGGTTTAATTTGGCGTAAAAAAGCACCCTTCCGAAGAAGGGTGCTATTTGAGTAAGGAATTAGACTTAAGCTTAGAAGCGATATTTCGCAGCGACACCAAAGCGGTTGTAGTCAGCATTACCAACTTCACCAAAGCCTACACGACCTTCCAAACTGACTTGTGGTGTAAAGAATTTACGTGCACTCACACCAAACTCATCATTATCGTTGATATCGTTGCTGTAATAATCGACACCTACACTTAGCGTTTTATCAATGAAGTAATCCGCAGCAAGATTGTATTCATCGAGATCACCAAAAGCAGCACCTGCTTCAAGGTTGATGTCTTTACCATTCGAAAGTGTAGTTACGTATTTAGCACGTAAAGTCGGGTCTACACCATCATCACGGTCATTATCCCAACCTTTAAGACCTGCGGCAATTAACAAACCTGGCGCTGGTAAATAACCAACTTCTGCGCCATAAGTAGTTAAATCATTGTTTAGGTCATTATTATCTTTCAAGTCATGACCGCTCACATTACCACTTAAGTAAAAGTCTGAGTTCGGTACAAAGTATTCTGCACCAACTCCATAAGTATGCGCTTCATTGTCGCCAACTTCGTCATATTGGTATTTGGCGTTTACATTGCTAGCACGATCAAGGAACGCCGCTTCTGCTAAAGGCGCATTACGGGTTTGTACAGGGTTAAAGTAATAAGTACCATCTACACCGAATGAACCGCTTGAGCTGGCGTTGTCTGGATCAATCAGTCCTGCTGATGCACCAATTTCAGCTTGGTATGCGTTCGCAGTACCAGTGATAGCCAAAGCTGAAAGTAGGGCTGATGCGATTGCTAATTTTTTCATGGAAAGTACCCCTCTGAAATCTGGTTAACAGTTAAACTTTTTGTTACAACTTTCAGTCTAGGCGAAAAAAAATCAGCGTCAATCACAGGAAAGTTACCGCATTGTTTCAAGCGTAAGTTTGTGTAATTTTTTTTAATTAAGTGATTGAAATAAAAATGAAATAATTAAATGTTTTGTTTTATTAAAACTATGTGTATTTTGTGAATTTTACTAAAATTGATCACTAAATCATCAAACTTGTTTCATCCTTGCTTTATTTTGGCGGGTTGAAGCAATTGCGATACACAATTTTTAAGCTTGTATTCAGTTGAATGTGTCAGGCAAAAAATCAGGGAGATAGATCAGCCATTTAGATAAACATCAGTGTTAATCGAGCATGCTGTTTTTTTAGATTGGATATCATCAGGCTTTCGTTTTAAAAAGTTTAAAGCGATCTTTATTTTTAACCACATTTAGCATTCAACCTATAAAAGCTGAAAAGTTATGCTGGAATTTACAGCAGGGTAGAAATGCCAGAACAGGTCTGTGCTACAATTATTGGCTATTGAGCTTCATTGTTAATTGAGAGAATTTACGTGGAAATTAATCCTTATCTAAACCAATTAAAAGACTTGAGCGAACGTGGTCAAACACTACGGGGGTATCTTTGACTACGATCTGAAAAAAGAGCGTTTAGAAGAGGTTCTCCGCGAGTTAGAAGATCCTGCAATCTGGAATGATCAAAGTCGTGCGCAAGCCATGGCCAAAGAAAAGGGCGAGCTTGAAAACGTGATTCATGTCCTAGAAGGTTTGGCGACCCAGTTAGAAGATGCCCAAGCCATGCTGGATTTAGCCGTTGAAGCCGATGATGAAGATTTATTGGTGGATGTGCAGTCTGAATTGACTTCTGCAGAAGAAGAACTGGCGAAGCTTGAATTCCGCCGTATGTTCAGTAATCCAATGGATCCAAACCCATGCTATGTCGAAATTCAGGCGGGTTCGGGTGGTACAGAAGCGCAAGACTGGGCATCGATGCTGTTGCGTATGTATATGCGCTGGATTGAACGTCACGGCTTTAAAGCAGAATTGATGGAAGAGTCGGATGGTGATGTAGCAGGGATTAAATCTGCGACCATTCGCGTTGAAGGTGAATATGCGTATGGTTGGTTGCGTACCGAATCGGGTGTGCATCGTTTAGTGCGTAAATCACCATTTGACTCAGGTAACCGTCGTCATACGTCATTCTCTGCGGTGTTTGTTTCACCAGAAGTTGATGACAACATTGAAATTGATATTAACCCTGCCGATGTCCGTACCGATACCTACCGTGCGTCAGGTGCAGGTGGTCAGCACATTAACAAAACTGACTCTGCGGTACGTTTAACTCACGCACCTACAGGCATTGTGGTGGCGTGTCAGAACCAGCGTTCACAACACGCCAACCGTGACCATGCGTGGAAACAATTACGTGCCAAGTTATATGAACTAGAAATGAGTAAACGTAACGAAGCCGCTCAAGCTTTAGAAGACTCGAAGTCTGATATTGGTTGGGGCAGCCAAATTCGTTCTTATGTATTGGATGATTCACGTATTAAAGACTTACGTACAGGCGTGGAAACCTCAAATACAGGTGCAGTTTTAGATGGTGATTTAGATAAGTTTATTGAAGCCAGTTTAAAACAGGGTCTATAAGTCACGGTCTGTTAGATCGCAATAAGCCTGCCCAATTCAGTTGAGTTGCTTAAAAATTCATATAAATCGTAAAAAATCGATATTAATATCGAAAAAATACGATATATTAAAAGCAGCTGCTGAATTGGGCTTATATTTACGAATATGTGTCTGAATGATGGATGTCGATTTAATCTTTAAAGCCTTAGCCAATCCTACCCGTCGGCAAATTTTAGAATGGTTAAAAGCACCAGAACAATTTTTGTCGGTAGATGAGTGTGGCGACTTTAAGCGTGGCGTATGTGCAGGACACATTGAGCGTTTGGGCAACGTGTCGCAATCGACCATGTCAAATCATTTATCGGTACTGCAACAGGCAGGTCTTATTCGTGCAGAAAAATATGGACAATGGTCGTATTTTTCTCGTAATGAAGCACTCATTCAGCAATATGTCGAATATTTAAAACACTCACTTTAACTGTGAGATTAGAGGCAAAAATGGCTGAATTAGACTCTCCTTTAGTTTTGGGTGATCTGCATCTAAAAAACCGTGTGGTGATGGCACCTTTAACCCGTAGCCGCGCCAGCGATGACCGTGTTCCAACGCCAATGATGGCAGAATATTATGCACAGCGTGCCAGTGCAGGTTTGATTCTTTCAGAAGCAACGGTAATTTCTGAAGAAGCCAATGGTTATTTAAATACCCCAGGATTATTTACCGATGCTCAAGTGCAGGGTTGGAAACTCGTTACCGATGCCGTGCATGCCAAAGGTGGTTTGATTGTGGCGCAACTGTGGCATGTAGGTCGTGTTTCACATCCAGATTTACTCAATGGTGCAACACCAGTATCGGCAAGTGCGGTACAACAAGCAGGTTATGTCAGTTTGTTGCGTCCTAAACGTGAATATGTGTTGCCACGTGCCTTAGAAATTGCAGAAATCCACACCATTACCGAGCAATATAAACAAGCCGCCATCCGTGCCAAAGAAGCAGGATTTGATGGGGTAGAGTTGCATGCAGCCAATGGTTATTTGATTGATCAATTCCTGCAAAGCAAAACCAACCAACGTGACGATGAATACGGTGGTTCGGTTGAAAATCGTGCGCGTTTCTTGTTAGAAGTGATGGACGCCTTAATTGAAGTCTGGGGCGCAGGTCGAGTCGGTGTGCATTTAGCACCACGTGGCGATGAGCACGACATGGGAGATGATGATCCACGTGAAACCTTTGGCTATGTCATGCAGCAATTGGGGCAGCGTAAAATCGCCTTTTTCTTTACCCGCGAATATTTAGCCGAAGACAGCATTTCCCAAGAAATGAAAGTACGTTCAGGCGGTGTGCCATATATCGCGAACATGCGTTTAAGTCGTGCTGATGCCGTGGAATTATTGGCTTCGGGCAAGGCCGATGCGGTGTCATTTGGTAAGGCGTATATTGCCAATCCAGACTTGTATGAGCGTTTATTGGCAGATGTACCTTTAAACGAACTCAAGCTGGAAAACATGATTGGTACAGCCGTTGCAGAAGGCTATATCGATTATCCAACTTTGGCGGAAACACAACACGCTGTAGAATAAAAGCCAGTATAGCGCCACATGCAATTAACATGCGCGTGTGGCTCTGTTATATTTTGCCGATAATCTTTCTTTGGGGCGCATCTTTTGGCTACTCCATTTTGGTATAACGCAGCCTTGGCGCTGTTAAAACCGATTTATCAGTCACGTATTCGTAAACGTGCCGAATATCCTGAGCAATTACAACAAGAACTGCTTGAGCGTTTTGGCCCATTTCAGCCTGCTAAAAATTTACATGCCATTTGGTTTCATGTGGTGTCGGTGGGGGAAACTAATGCCGCACAACCTTTAATTGAACATTATTTAAAAGTGGGACATCCCGTTTTAGTCACCAATACCACCAAAACGGGGCAGGCACGCGCCAAATCATTATTTTTAAAAGCACCGTATTTAGATTTATTTCAAGCCGTGTATTTACCTGCCGATCAGGTGCATTTAATTCGTGAGTTTTATCAGAAATATCAGCCTAAATTATTGGCACTGGTCGAAACAGAATTGTGGCCTAATTTGATTGATCAGGCGCAGCATTTTCAAGTCCCGTGTTTGTTGATTAATGCGCGGCTTTCGGAAAAATCGGCCAAAGGTTATGCCAAAGTTAAAGGATTAACTCGCGGCATGTTGCAAAATTTGCAGCAACTTTTGGCGCAAGACTCTGCCACACAGCAGCGTTTTATCGCATTGGGGATGCCTGCCGAGCGTACAAACGTGGTGGGTAATATTAAATTTGATATTACTGCGCCAGAAGATTTTGTAGAGCAAGCCGCGCAGTTGCAACAGACATGGCAATTGGCACATCGCAAAATTATCACCCTTGCCAGTACCCATGCGCCTGAAGAACAGCAATTATTGACTGCTTTGAAACCTTATTTCGCACAGCATCCTGAACTGTTATGTATTGTTGTGCCGCGCCATCCAGAGCGTTTTGATGAAGTGGCTGTGCAGGTGAAAAAACTGCAACTCAATATGCAGCGCCGTAGTTTGGCTGAAGCGATTCAACCCGAAACACAAGTGTATTTAGCCGATAGCATGGGTGAAATGTGGTTGTGGTACGCCTTAAGTCAGGCCTGTTATGTTGGTGGTTCGCTGAATGAACCTGGCGGTGGGCATAATATTTTAGAGCCTTTGGCCTTAAATGTCGCCACGGTATTGGGCAAAAATTATTTTAACTTTCAAAGTATTGTGGATGAGTTTGTTGCAGCAGAAGCCGTGTATGTGGTCGAAGATGCTGAACAAGCTGTAAATACGTTAACGCAATTGTTGTTTGAACCTGCGTTGCGTGCTCAGCTGAATCAAAATGCTCAAGTGATTATGTATAAAAATCGTGGCTCTTTGACTGAGCATATTCACGTGATTAATCAGTATCTTTAAATATGAATATCGTTTTGCTTGACCCTCGGCAGACCACAAATGAAGTGTGGTCTATTAGCGCCCAGCGCCAAGTGCAGCATTTACACACGCATGTCGGTGTACAAGTCGGTGACACCTTGAAAGTCGGGATTCGCGGTGGCAAGCGTTATTTGACCGAAGTGGTGGACGTTAGTGAGCAGCGGATTCAAGTCAAAGCCCTGTATGAAGAAGCTGTACCGAAAAAACTGCCTGTGACCCTGATTGTGGCTTTACCACGCCCTAAAGTATTACGTCGTTTAATTATGGATAGCGTGACGCTAGGTGTGGAAAAAATTATTTTACTGCACAGCTATCGAGTCGATAAAAGCTATTGGCAAACGCCTTTTTTACAGCAGTTGGATCAATATGTGACGTTGGGTTTGGAGCAAGCAGGCGATACCATTGCACCTGAGATCCAACTTTATAAACGCTTTAAACCCTTTGTGGAAGATGTTTTGCCCGGTTTGATTTCTGCCGATTGTTCTGCTTATGTGGCGCATCCTTATACCGATCAAGCTATGCCACATGCCATCCAACATCCATGCAGTATTGTGATTGGCCCAGAAGGTGGATTTATTCCCTACGAAATTGATTTGCTCGAAAAAAACGGCTGCCAAGCGCGGCACTTGGGCAACCGTATTATTCGTACTGAAACTGTGATTGCTTATGTTTTAGGGCGTTTGTTTAGTGCGGGCTGAATCATCTTCATTGACTGCTGCATCACCACGATAAACTTTCACTTCCTGCACAGGATAAGGAATCGAAATGTGATGTTCGGCAAAAGCGGCAATTACCCGTTCTTGCACTTCACTGATGGATGCTGAAGTGGTGGTTTCCGTCGTATTTACCCACCAACGCACATTTAAATTAATCGAAAAATCGGCCAAGGCAGTGACATTGACGCTAAATGCAGGTTGGCTCAAGATTTTTATGTCACGGTCTAAAATGGCCAAAATAATATCTTTGGCTTTTTGTACGTCATCTTCATAACCAATACCGACCACAAACTCGCAACGACGACGGGTATAAGCCGTATTGACCGTTACGGCACTGGTATACACCGTAGCATTTGGAATCACGATTCGACGCCCATCGGGAGAGCGCAGGAAGGTGGCACGAATCTGAATATCTTCTACCGTACCTTCCATATTATTCACGATGATGTCATCACCAATTTTAAATGGTTCTCCAATCAAAATGAGCACACCCGATAATAAATTCTGGAAAATATCTTTAAAAGCAAAACCAATTGCCACGGAGCCTAGACCTAAAGCACTCATCAGTTGGCTTGGGGTAAAACCTGGAATTGCAATCACCATCGCAATTAGAAAACCAAAGAAAATAATTGCAGAGCTACCGACCCGATTCAGCACCAAAACCAAATTTTGTCGGGTATAGGAACGATTGTTCAGGGTCTTGCGAATAAACCATTTAAACAGTCGGGCAAGCAGCCAAAACAGAATCAGCACCACGGCTGCAATCATCAAATACGGCACACGTTCCCAAAATCCTTCCATAATTTTGTCGATGGTGGAGTAGGCGTCATTGTACTTGGCCGTATGATTGATCACGGTTTGCGTGGTTTTTTCAGTGGCTTCCTGCAACAGCTGACTGGTGTTTTCAGAAACTTCACTGAGTGAGGGTTTGGATTCTGCCACGATAATTCCGAATTCAAAATGAAGCGACTATTTTGCCTGAAAAACTCAATTTGGTTAATGAGCAATGCTTACTTGCCAGTATTTTAGACAACTTGGATAGAAGTGATGAGCGTACTATTTTGTAGCATTTAAACTGCGAGTTGTATGTGGTTTTATCTGTAAGACAGGGTCGCAGGTATGAATGATTGGCTGCGTAAAAAAATGTTAATACTCACGGTTATTAGACGATATTTTCTTTAAAAATAATGCAATGCGCAGTACAGTGGAATGTAAACCTGAAAGTATGAATGCAAGAATATGGCATTCGATCAACGCTTTGGCATGCTATTGTTTGTATAAAATTTATGCGACTAAAGCCGAATGGTGAGCCATAAAAAAGAAAGTTCATACTGTGAATATGCAGAAATAATAATCAATAACGTGGCATACATCTCGTGAGAGATGCAAGAACATCAAGGAAGTAGCAGATGAAAGACGTATATCCTGTTCCAGATGAATTTAAAAAGACTGCCCGCACCACTGAGGCAGAATATTTTCAACGCTATCAACAATCTATAGATGACCCTGATACTTATTGGGCAGAGCAAGCCCAACGCTTAGATTGGATTAAACCTTTTACTCAAGTCAAAAATACCAACTTTGACCCCGAGCATTTTAAAATTGAATGGTTTGCCGATGGGCAACTGAATGTCAGTGCCAATTGCTTAGACCGTCATTTAAAAGAACATCCGCATAAACCTGCAATTATTTGGGAAGGAGATCATCCATCTCGGCATAAAGTGGTTTCTTTTGCTTCTTTGCATGATGAAACCTGTCGTTTTGCCAACGTGCTGAAAAAGAACGGGGTGCAAAAAGGGGATCGGGTGGTGCTGTACATGCCAATGGTTTCCGAAGCTGCGATTGCCATGCTAGCCTGCGCGCGGATTGGTGCAGTGCATTGTGTGGTTTTTGGTGGTTTTTCTCCCGATGCTTTGGCTAGCCGAATTGAAGACTGTCAGGCCAAGTTAATTGTCACTGCAGACTCGGCCATGCGTGGTGGCAAGCCAATTTATTTAAAAGCCAATGTTGATGCTGCCCTAAAAGTAGCAGGTACTGACTGTGTGCAAAATGTGATTGTGGTGCATCGTACAGGCAATCCGATTGAGATGTTGCCTGAACGCGACTTGTGGTATCACATGGAAATTATGTCGGTCAATGACATCTGCCCACCCGAGCCAATGAATGCAGAAGATCCACTATTTATTTTATATACCTCAGGTTCTACTGGAAAACCCAAAGGCGTTTTGCATACCACAGGGGGTTATTTGACCTATGTGAACAGTACGTTTAGGGAGGTTTTTGACCTGAAACAGGATGATGTGTTTTGGTGTACCGCTGATGTAGGCTGGATTACAGGGCATTCCTATGTTTTGTATGGTCCCTTATCGAATGGTACATCCACTGTGATGTTTGAAGGAGTACCGAACTATCCGAGTTGGGGGCGCACAGGGCATATTGTTGATAAACACAACATCACCATTTTATACACTGCGCCAACTGCCATTCGCGCCATGATGCGAGAGGGAGATCATTTCGTACGTGAAAGTGACCGTAGTAGTTTGCGTTTATTGGGTTCGGTAGGCGAGCCAATTAATCCTGAAGCATGGAACTGGTATTACAACGTAGTAGGTGAAGGACGTTGCCCAATTGTAGATACATGGTGGCAAACCGAAACTGGGGGCATATTAATTTCAGCATTGCCGGGTGCAACGCCACTGAAACCCGGTTCGGCAACCCGCCCATTATTTGGCGTGCAACCTGCTATTGTCGATGCCGAAGGTAATGAACTGGAAGGCGCGACCGAAGGCAATTTAATTATGAAAGATTCATGGCCAGGGCAAATGCGCGGTATTTGGGGCGACCCTGCACGTTTTATTGAAGCGTATTTTTCGACCTATCCGGGTGCGTATTTTACAGGAGATGGTGCACGCCGTGATGAAGATGGCTATTACTGGATTACAGGGCGTGTGGATGATGTCTTGAATATTTCGGGGCACCGTTTAGGTACTGCGGAAATTGAAAGTGCCCTAGTAGCGCATGAAGCTGTGGCTGAAGCGGCAGTGGTGGGTATGCCCCATGAGATTAAAGGACAGGGGATTTGCACCTTTGTAACTTTGCAAGTTGGTACACCCGAGTCAGAGGAATTGCGTGAAGAATTAGTCAATTGGGTTCGCAAAATTTTGGGGCCTGTGGCAACGCCTGATGCGCTGCATTGGGCACCTGCTTTACCTAAAACCCGCTCAGGTAAAATCATGCGCCGTATTTTGCGGAAAATTGCAGCGAATGAATTGGATAGTTTAGGAGATACTTCGACTTTGGCTGAGCCGCAAGTGGTGGAGTATTTGATTGCAACGGTGTATGGGGAGAGGTAGGTTTTTTTAACTATTCAAAATCAATATAAAAGCCCCAGTCATTCGACTGAGGCTTTTAGAATTTGGAGCGGGCTTTGTTGCATAATGGCTTTAAAGATAGGGCAACCTTAATTGAGCCAAATTTAAGACAAAACTTGAGTATGAGGGTGACCTAATTCTGTGAATTTGCTCAAGATGGCTACACATGCATAAATCTCATTCAACTGACTAGAACACTTCTTGCTGTTAATTTATCTGCTAATAATTTTATGTAATGCATCTTGGTTTCTACCAAACTTCAACGATGATAACCAGACCACTTTTTCCAAAGCATTCCTCTATAAAGATCTCAATTTAATTGCTGAGGAAATGTTAAATAATTTAACTCTGTACACGACAAATTTCACAGAACCCTTATCCTATCAGGGTTCTGCCTTCTTAAAATTGCCAAAATTTCCTTAAACTCTTCTTTTTTCCCAAAACCAATTAAACGCTGAATCGCCATTTGAACATAGTCTAAACCATAGCGAAATAAACTCATTGAGAGTCGTCCATGCTTCTT
>NZ_VPBV01000059.1:0-2835 GCF_013418545.1 Acinetobacter sp. YH12136 | reverse complement strand
CCAAGCAGACGTGCACAGAAAACAGCGATTGAACAACGAAATCTAAATCCTGTGCTTGACTTGGAAATGTCCATATAGGACATTTCTATTTGGTTATTAGGTAGGACATTTCTACTTGGGAATAACAACACTTGTATATTAATATAAATATCAATCACTTGAAAATTTAGCCATGACTAAGAAAAAGCAAAAAATCGGCTTTTGTAATAAGTTGGTGAGTTTTTAAGCAGATCTGTAATATTTTGCCAGTAAATTTGATTAAAAAACGATCAATTTGGCAATCAGTGCCCATTTCATCGGCTTTCAGGATCCGAAACTATCCCCAATGGCTGTGGATAAAATTTAGGCTATTTTGTACGCCCTGGCGCACAACAATCTCGGCTCTTTGCGGCTACCAGGAACAGTGGAATTTTCCTATGATGAACTCATCAGGAACAGGAAGTTCCAAACAACAAGAATAAGAAAGATCGCACCAGGAGCGTGAGGTAAGACAGGAGTCATACCTAGCAACCCAATATGAGAAACCCCGGCAGGATGCTGGGGTTTTTTATTGTCTGCATTTAAGGTCTAATCAGTCTTAGCCAATTCATTTTGGTTGATAAGTTTAATCAGCGCATTTTGAACAAACTCATCAAGTTCAATCCCTTTTTCTTTTATGATGGTTTCTATCTTTGCTAGCGTTTCACTTTCTAATTCGAACTCGATTTCTGCTGATGTTTCCATGAGTAAATCATAGTTATTTTCGACTATCTTTTTAAAGGTTTCTTCTAGATCTTTTGTTGATGGAATATTGAAAGATAAGCGTAATGAGCTATTGATAATTTCAATATGGGTATACCCTAAATATTCAGTACTTTTTCCCACAAATCCTAAGTGCTTCATAAAAAACCTTAAATAAATATAGTAGAGAGCTGTCTAAATTAAGCCAGACTCTCTTTTACAAATTTTGGATCAACAATAAATAATCGAATAAGGGATGTTGCTGCTCCTGATGGTCTTCTCGCACCTTGTTCCCATGATTCAAGAGTACGTCTTGATACGCCAAGAATCTTAGCAAACTGATCTTGTGTTAGTTGAGCCTTTCTACGAGCTAACGCTACATCTGTCTCAGTGATTACGGTTCTTTTCGCTGCATTACTAGTAAGCATATCGTCGATGCCTTGTAATATTTCAGCTTCAATATCCCTAGTTGCTTCAAAAGCCTCAAGTTCTTTTTCAGTCATTAAACGAGTCATTTAGTTTCTCCACTAATGCTTGAAGAGTCTTCTTACTAAGCTGTACAGTTTGCTTTTTACTGTACAAGGTTAATAACCAAATCTCTCCATTTGCTAAACGATTAAAGTAGATGACTCTGACACCACCACTTTTACCTCTACCACCGCTAGTCCATCTAATCTTACGAATACCACCTGCATTAGGCTCTACATCTCCTGCTTCAGGATTTAATGCTAAGAATGTTTTGAATTCCTCATATTCTTCCTGAGTCCAATAAACAAGACAGTATTTAGTAAATAATGGAGTCTCACATATTGTATACATTGATTGCATTCATACTACCTTGTAGTAGTTTATTTTATACTACTTTGTGGTATTTTTAAATGATAATTCTTAGTTCTCAGGATTAAATGCCTATTTAAGTGATGTGCTGAAAAGGTTGCCGACACATAAAGTGACTCAGATTGAAGAATTGCTACCACACCGCTGGAAACCTGAACCGAATTAAAAAATAGGCATGGGGTTCAGCGGACGCTTACGTTCAATTCGTATAACCACCATTATGTTAAATAGAATCAAAAAACCTCCAATAAAATCGTTATAGTATTATTATTTATTGAGTAGATAAGAGAATTAAATTAGTGAAATACTCAAATGAACAAATAGTAAAAGCACTCTTACTTGCTCCTTTACCTTTACTTTTTTTAACAACAGTCCTGTTTATCGCAGTGAATCACGAATACAGCCTATACTCGATTTTCGTAGTTCTTGTAGGACACGGTCTTATTTACTTGGCTTATTGTATTTTGACTGTGCCTTTTAGCTACATATTCTCAATTCTTTTAAATCGTTATAACAGACTTAATTTATTAACCATCTGTATTACCTCTCTAATTATTGCTACTCCATTTTTTATTCTTTTAGGATGGGGGCATACTGGAAAGATTGCTGAAGATTGGTGGAAGATGTATACCAATACATGGGCTAGCTTTCTGGCTCTATTTCCTGGCTTATGTTATTGGCTGTTTTTAATTAACTTAAAAGATAAAGAATAGTTATGAAAAAAATATTATATTTTAATTTTTTAGCGATTATTTTGACTTACGTATCTTTGCTTTATCAAAAAAATATATTAGTTGCTCGCATAGTTGTAGATAAGCTTGAAAAAGTTAAAGTCATAGCTGGGGGATTTCCTCTCCAGTTCCTTATAGATGGTGAAACCTCTCCAGTCGGAAGTATAAGTATCAATCCTTTATTTATTTTCATCGGCATGGATCAATTTGTTTTTCTCAATTTTTTTATTGATTATTTATTTTGGATAAGTATTTTATTTGCTTTTTCTATGATTGTGAAAAAGTACAGAATTGTATAGATCTTCTAAAATTAACATAATACACGTTATACGAAGTTGAAAAATTGAGACTATAGCCTTAATTTTTATGTATTTTTTTAATTTAACACCTAGGCCAGTGCCTAGGTTTTTTCTGTTATTCTGTTATTCCCAAGTAGAAATGTCCTACCTAATAACCAAATAGAAATGTCCTATATGGACATTTCCAAGTCAAGCACAGGATTTAGATTTCGTTGTTCAATCGCTGTTTTCTGTGCACGTCTGCTTGG
>NZ_VPBV01000058.1:0-3481 GCF_013418545.1 Acinetobacter sp. YH12136 | reverse complement strand
CTATTTAAGTGATGTGCTGAAAAGGTTGCCGACACATAAAGTGACTCAGATTGAAGAATTGCTACCACACCGCTGGAAACCTGAACCGAATTAAAAAATAGGCATGGGGTTCAGCGGACGCTTACTTATGTCTTAGATTGTCACAAGGTCATTTGCGACAACGCACTCCATTTTACTCAAATGCCAAAGCTTTAAATTCATCTATAAAATGCTGCCCTAACTGGCGTAAACCATCCACACTGAGTGTGGTTTCAATCACACCCAAAGACACCACATCACGTTGAATTTGCAGCACAGTTTGACCTTGCGGGTTGATATAAAAACGAGAACCCAAAGTTGCAAATTTGCTTGCTAAGTCTAGGTTTTGTTCAGCTCGAACTTGATTCACCACATCTTGCGCGGTAAAACGGTATTGATCATGCAGCAAATTTAAGCTGTTGGATTGCCCATATTCTGCACTTAATGCACAATCATCCAAGACCTGTAAAGGCTGATCAAGATTGGCAAAAGCAGTCGCAGGGAGACTCAGCGCAAGACTGAATAAAATAGGGAGAGAAAATTTTAACATTGGACACCTCGCACATAGGTAAATTACACCTGTGGAGAAACATCCTTTTTTTACCAACTTATATTTTAAGTTCAAAAATCACTCAATACATTGACTTTTTATACCAAGCGACCTAAACGCAGCAAAACTGGAAACTGAATTTCCAAGCCCTGAGCAGGTTGCTGCTGCAACAATTGCTGTAATTCAAGCAAGGGCGTATCAGTATGTTGCTTTAAATAATGCTGCAGTCCCGACCAAGTGTTTAAATAATTCAGCAATTGTGCTGCCGACCAACGATATTTCAGGCAAAGTTCGGGTGTCACGATTTCTTGAAATGGGAAAGGAATCGTGCGATATAAGTCATCAATATAACGACGTTCAGCATCCCAACAACCTTTTAAGGTCTGAAAATACAAGCGTTGAATTGCGGTATTCACCTCAGGATCTACAGCTTGAATCAGACCGTAGCCCACCGCAGCAAATATTCCACTCGGTTTTAGTACCCGATGTACTTCGGCATAAAAAGCATCAAAGCCGAACCAGTGAATCGCTTGTGCGACCGTAATTAAATCTACACTTGCATCCACCAATCCACTGTCTTGCGCCAAGCAGGTACGATAACTCACATTTGCCCACTGCGGTGCCAAATCCAACTGTGCTTGACTTAAATCTGTGGCTAAAATCTGCTGAAAATGTGGTACCAATAACTGGGTAAACTGCCCCGAACCGGCACCACAATCCCAGGCAAAAGTTCGTTCAGGTACATGCTTTAAAATTTCCTGGACAATTTCTGCAGAATAAGCCGGACGGGCCTGTTTATAGCGCAAGCTGTCATCAGAAAACAGATCTTTCATTTAACGATGCTCATAATATTTATAAATTTAATCAATGACCTGATCAATTCTAAAACTGGTCTGGGCAATGAGCACCCGCTGATCATTCAATTGATAATATTTAACATCGTATGGAGCCAATTTCCAGCTCTGGGCAGGATTAAAACTGACCTGGTGGTTCCCGACTGGCTGAGCATATAACGGAGTAATGATCTCTGAAGAACATGACTAGCTCACAGGCTGAAAACAGCCCCAATTTTCAACTGCGCAGGCATTTGCCACTTTCTCGCGGCGGCAAATATAGGCTTCGCTGGCAAAGCTAAGGATTTTTTCAAAAGAAAAATGATTACTTTTTCGGTGTCGGTAGCTCAGGTACAGAAAAATTATTTATAGAATGTTCAATCGTACCAATGCTGACATTTTTCAGGTCGAGCTGTATATGCATATCACGATCGATGGGCTGCATACTGTTGCTATTGCTACGATCAATATGCTGCATACTGTTGCTACGGTTTATACCAAAGGGTTGCAACATAATATACAAGCCTTGTGTAGGATCACTCGACTGTAAACCCTGAGCAATACTCAATACATACTGTTGTAGAAAGGGCGATAACGAATTTAGGTCGGGTTGTGCTTGTAAGGGCTGAATTTCCAGATTGGCAACCACATGGCTGTCGATCATAAAGTTTTGTGCTTCACGTGAATTACGAATAACTTGATGCTGTAAAGCACGGAGATTTTTTTCATCATTCTGATACGGCACAATCCCGGTTTCTGTACGTAACTCTGGCTCGGCCAGTACGTGCAGGGTGGGTAAGGTCACCGCGTCATCCGCGTGGACCATCATGCTCCATGGACAGCCCAATATCAGCAGCAAAGGATATATTTTTATAAATTTCATAAACTTGTCTCGCAACGTAATTTCAGGACAATGCAGTTTTACACCATGCAAGAAAAAAATTTTTCACTGCAACCGTATACGTTTTATAGCCTACCTGAAAATCAATTTTGGCTCACCTTGACTCGGATAAACGGTCTTTTTCACTTTCTTAAATCTATTATGGGTATGCAATTTTTCTTGGAATTTTAATGCGCTTTGCATGTAATTATAATTCTCTATGACCAACCTAGAGGCGAAAAAAAACCTCAAACAGTGTTTGAGGCTTTTTGAATATGGTGGCGAGACCCAGGATCGAACTGGGGACACACGGATTTTCAATCCGTTGCTCTACCGACTGAGCTATCACGCCAATGCCGTGTATTAAGCCGTATCTCGGCTGAATAGTCAATAAAAATCATCACTTTTTTATTTGATCGCATAAATTTTATGCAAAAAAAATCCCTGATGGGATCAGGGATTGAAAACGTTTAACCGTTTTGAATATGGTGGCGAGACCCAGGATCGAACTGGGGACACACGGATTTTCAATCCGTTGCTCTACCGACTGAGCTATCACGCCAATGACGCGTATTAAACAGTTTCAGCTGTAAATCGTCAATAGTCTTTTTCGCTTTTCAGTGCAAATGTTTACTTTTACAGCAACCTCATTCTATTTCTGCTGAAATATCACCCAAAAATTTAAAAATGAGTTCTTTTCCAATTAAATTTTGACAAACTTCCGATACGCGAATGTGGGGCACGGATGCCCCACGTTACCCATCACGACAAGGATGTCGTGTATGGGTAACAAAAGACTTTTGCCTACTTTGGGTCTTGCCAAAGTAGGAAGATGCCTACGCAAAGCTATTTAAACCTTAGCTAAAAATTGTGGCTGTGCAAGCACAAAAAACAATATAGGATTTAGTTGACATCCTCCCCGACCTAAAGGACGGAGATTCCTACTGCTAGACGCTCATGTCCGAGCGCAAGAATATTCAGTGCGGAATTTACATCCCGATCATGGAGCGTACCGCACTCCACACACTGCCACTCTCTTATTCCAAGTCCTGCTCTACCTTTCGGACTACTATAGCGTGAGCCACAGCACGAACAAGTTTGGGTGGTATAGGCTTCATTGACTTCTTCATAACATACCCCTGCGTTCTCGCATTTATACTTGAGCATGGTTCTTAGTGTTGTCCAACTGGCATCTAGCAC
>NZ_VPBV01000057.1:0-4760 GCF_013418545.1 Acinetobacter sp. YH12136 | reverse complement strand
TGTTCAAATGGCGATTCAGCGTTTAATTGGTTTTGGGAAAAAAGAAGAGTTTAAGGAAATTTTGGCAATTTTAAGAAAGCAGAATCCTGATAGGATAAGGGTTCTGTGAAATTTGTCGTGTACAGAGAATAATATTAATAAAAAATAAGGATAAATTTATGGAAAAAACTTTTATGGAAGCAATGGATTTTAGACATGCTTGTAAAATATTTGATGAGACAAAAAAGATAAAAGATGAAGATTTAAACTATATTTTAGAAGCAGGGAGAAAATCTCCTAGCTCTTTTGGGCAAGAGCCATGGAAGTTTTTGGTAATTACAAAAGTATAGCCTGAATTAGCCCTCGATTTTACATCTTGGAACCATGGCCCCCCCCTTTTTTAGGAAAAGGATGACCTTCGGTCTCTCTATTTAAAGGAAATCTTCACGCCTTTTTGTCGGATTCGGCTGAAATTTACGGGACGGTCTTATTTAAGAATGTATGGCTTAATGTTGCGAAAGAAGTTGATTTCCTCCCAATGGTTTTTAAAACCCTGCTTTATAATATCCTCTCTTATTGACCATAAGTACTCTTTTAGGTATATCGTCATTTGGTGCGCTTCATCAATTATATTAGGTGCAGACAGCGAAATGGCATTTTCTTTTCGCTGTACCTCTGAGATAATATGATTTAATGAAGATACCATTTCGTATTTAGTTTACAATATTTCCTTTTATAAAAGAAAATTGCGTAGTATGATTATTAAAAAACACCAAAAGATGTTATTCAAAGAACACATTGATATTAGCTTCAATCTCTAAACCGTTGATTTGGAAATACATAATACCCTATTTGTTCATTCTTTTGTTATTTGTTGTATGTTGCGTTATTCCATCAATAATTTTATTCCAATCTTCGAAATGTAGTTCGTGTCCGGTTCCATCAAGCGTTATTAGTTTTGAGCCGTTTATCTTTTCAAGTAAAACTGCTGAATTCTTAAAATGCCATATTTTATCGTCCGTTCCGTGTACAATTAAGGTTGGCTGATTGATTTCGCTCAATCTGTTCCAGTATTCTTCACCACCTTGCAGTGCCGCATGATTGAACATACTTATATAGTTATTAGCTCTTTTAAATTCGGCTCTAATCAGTTTTTCACTTCTTTGTTTGTCAAATTGTTTCCTGCCGCTCATCAATTCAGCACCTTGAATTAAATAATTTGCCACACTGTCTTCATTTGTCCAATCTACGGTTTCAGCTTTTCCGTGAAAATCTAAAATACGCGTATCCATTTCAGGAATTGTGGGGTCTGAGTCGCCCCAAGGACCTGATGAGATTAGTGTTATTGAACTTACCCTGTCGGCATATTTTATTGATGCTATTTGAGAAATCAGTCCGCCCAGTGAAATTCCCACAAAATTGGCTTTGACTATTTTATAGCCGTCCAAAATTGAAATAGCATCATGGGTTAAGTCAACAATATCATAGGGGGTTGAACCCGGTTCGTAATTAGTAGATTTTCCTACGTCCCTATTGTCGTAGCGAATAACAAAAAATCCCTTTTCAGATAGTTTCTGGCAAAATTCAGCATCCCAATACAACATGGATACCGTTGCTCCCGCAATCAAGAGTATTGCCGGATCTTTTTCACATCCAAAACTTTCGGTAAAAAGTCTTATTCCGTTTTTTTTAACTATTTTCTCTTTCATTTCCTCGCCTTTCTGTTTTATAGATTCATTAGTTTTTGGAACGAAAAGTCGAGGCTGAACATTTCCGTTTCGTTTATTATTGATTCTGCCTGTGCTTCTCTTCCATAAGCAAACATTTGCTGTTCATAATTTTCAATAGCCTCTTCAATGCTGTTAAATTTCCCATTGGTCAGATTATCCGACAATATCAAGGCATCCATCAACCCACTGTTTACGCCTTGTCCTGCAAAAGGAGGCATCAAATGAGCAGCATCTCCAATCATCGTTATGGGTAATGGACGCTTACTTTTCCAAGACTTATCTAAGGGAAATAGATTTAAAACCTTTGAAAGTAAGTGTATTAAAGGAGATTTTAAAAGATTACAACTCTTATTCAAATAAAAATTTACTTGATTTTTATTTGCTAAGTGGTGGAGTTGCAAAATATATAGAACTATTTATCTTAAACAGTAGTTTTGATTTAAAATCTATGATAGATACAATTATTGATCCAAACTCAATATTTTTGGAAGAGGGAAAAAATAGACTTATTGAAGAGTTTGGAAAAGAGTATGGAACATATTTTTCTATTTTAGCTTTAATCTCTGATTCAAAAACATCAAGAAGTGAAATAGAATCAATTTTGGAAAGAAATATTTCAGGACATTTATCACGACTTGAAAATGACTATAACATCATAAAATCAATTAAACCAATAAATGCTAAACCAAACTCAAAAGTACAAAAATATGAGATAGTTGATAATTTTTTATCCTTTTGGTTTAGATTTATTTTTAAATACCAATCACTAATCGAAGCTGAAAATTTCGATAGATTAAAAGAGATTATCTATAGAGATATCTCAACTTTTCAAGGAAAATTCCTTGAAAAACTTTTTGTGGAACTCTTAAAAGAGAAACAAACTTTCACTTCTATTGGCTCATATTGGGAGAGAAATAATCAAAATGAGATAGATATAGTTGCTATCGATGATATTGATAAGAAACTTCTAATTTGTGAAGTAAAACTAAATGAAAAACGGATAAACTATCAGGCTTTAGTTTTGAAATCTCAAAAATTAATTCAAGAGTATAAAGATTATGAGATAGAGTATAGGCTTTTATCGATAAAAGATATTTAAAATTAGAAAAACAGATAATAGCTGGTGCTAGAGTGGTTGCTAGGGTAATTACTCTAATTTCAAGTTGGTGCAAGTGGTTTTTGCAAACTTTGTATAAAGCCTTAATCGATATAAAAGTTAAGTTTGATTATATATAATTGTTGAATAATTTAAAAGGAGTACAAAATGAAAAAAGTTTTAATTTTAAATGGACACCAATATTATGAAAATGTTGCAAAAGGTGAATTAACTGAAAAGATTTTAGAAAAAGCGACACAATTTTTCAAAGAAAATAACTTTCTTATAAAATATACAAATATAGATAAGGGTTACGATATAAAAGAGGAGTGTGAGAAGTTTGAGTGGGCTGATTATGTGTTGTTTCAATATCCTGTTTATTGGATGGGTGTTCCTTGGATTACAAAAAAATATTTCGATGAGACTTTTACTCAAGGAAGACACTATGCAAACGACGGAAGAAGCAAAAACGATGATAGCAAAACTTATGGAAGTGGTGGATTACTAAAAGGCAAAAAATATATGCTAAGCTTGACATATAATTGTCCAAAAAGTGAGTTTAACAATCCTGATGGTTTTTTTGATGGATTATCACTAGATGAAGCAAATGTTGCTACTCATAAAACTTTTCAATTTGTTGGATTAGAACCTTTAAAACTTACTCTATGCATGATATTTTTAAAGGAGATTTGGATTTAAATAAAGAGTTAGCTAAATTTGAAGATACTTTAAGAGAGAATTTTAAGTTTAGTGTATATATAATTTGATATATTTAATTTAAGGAGCTATAATGAGTTTATTATTAAACAAAGGTAAAATAGGTGATTTGGAACTAAAAAATAGAGTTGTAATGCCACCTATGTGTATGTATAAAAGTGATAATAGTGGAGAATTAAAAGATTTCCATATGTTTCACTATACTTCAAGAGCAATGGCTGATGTTGGTTTAATTATTGTTGAACCAGCATCAGTTGAGCCAAAAGGAAGAGTTTCATCTTTTGAATTAGGACTTTGGGATGATTCTTTAATTGAAAATCATAAAAAAATGAATGAGAAGTTACACTTATTTGGAGCAAAAAGTTCTATACAATTAGCTCATGCAGGAAGAAAATCTGAAGTTGTTGATGATATTTGTGTAGCTCCAAGCTCAATTGCTTTTAGTCAAAAATCACCATATAAAGTTCCAAAAGCGTTAAGTCTTGAAGAGATAACAAAAATAAAAGAGTTGTTTGTAAATGCTGCAATTAGAGCCGAAAAAGCAAATTATGATTCAGTAGAACTTCACGCTGCTCATGGATATTTGTTGTGTGAATTTTTATCACCTTTAACAAATAAAAGAGATGATATTTATGGTGGAAGTTTAGAAAATAGGTGTAGATTAGTAATTGAAACTGCAAAAGAGATAAAAAATAGGGTAAAATTACCCCTTATTGTTAGAATTAGTGCTGATGAATGGATGCAAAATGGATGGAATATAGAAGACTCTATTTATTTATGTAAAGAGTTAGAAAAAGTTGGAGTTGATTGTATTCATGTTTCAAGTGGTGGAAATATAGAAAATCCAGATAAGATACCAAAAATTGAACCATTTTATCAAGCTAATTGGGCAAAAGAGATTAAAAAAAGTGTAGATATTCCTGTTATTGCTGTTGGTTTAATAACAACAGCAAAAGAGGGTGAATATCTTCTTGAAAATAGTTTTTGTGATTTTGTTGCATATGGAAGAGAGTTGCTTAAAAATCCAAATCTTGTATTTTATGCTGCAAATGAACTAAACGAAAAAGAGAAAATTAATAGCTCTTATGCAAGAGCATTTTTAAAATAATATTCTCTGTACACGACAAAAATAGATAACTCATTGAAATAATGTCACAATAATTGTTTTCTAACGACGAATACTATGACACATCTCAATGAGTTATATCTTATCTTAAACAAATCTCTAAAATGGAACA
>NZ_VPBV01000056.1:0-5087 GCF_013418545.1 Acinetobacter sp. YH12136 | reverse complement strand
GTAGTATTCTTCGACGATCCGATAGAGCAGGGTTTGCTCGGGCCGGTGACGCTGGTAACGACCAGTGTTCTCGTCCCGGCTGGCCATCCTGGCCGCCACTTGGGGCATGATCCGCATCCTTGCGATACTGTGTTTTTATACAGTTTATCGCTCAGCTGCGAGATATTGAAGTCTCAGCTGTGATGCCAGCCAGTGCCAGACATTGCCTGTGAGTGCCAGTCACTCCCACTCTATTGTAAACAAGACATTTTTATCTTTTATATTCAATGGCTTATTTTCCTGCTAATTGGTAATACCATGAAAAATACCATGCTCAGAAAAGGCTTAACAATATTTTGAAAAATTGCCTACTGAGCGCTGCCGCACAGCTCCATAGGCCGCTTTCCTGGCTTTGCTTCCAGATGTATGCTCTTCTGCTCCTGCAGCTAATGGATCACCGCAAACAGGTTACTCGCCTGGGGATTCCCTTTCGACCCGAGCATCCGTATGAGACTCATGCTCGATTATTATTATTATAGAAGCCCCCATGAATAAATCGCTCATCATTTTCGGCATCGTCAACATAACCTCGGACAGTTTCTCCGATGGAGGCCGGTATCTGGCGCCAGACGCAGCCATTGCGCAGGCGCGTAAGCTGATGGCCGAGGGGGCAGATGTGATCGACCTCGGTCCGGCATCCAGCAATCCCGACGCCGCGCCTGTTTCGTCCGACACAGAAATCGCGCGTATCGCGCCGGTGCTGGACGCGCTCAAGGCAGATGGCATTCCCGTCTCGCTCGACAGTTATCAACCCGCGACGCAAGCCTATGCCTTGTCGCGTGGTGTGGCCTATCTCAATGATATTCGCGGTTTTCCAGACGCTGCGTTCTATCCGCAATTGGCGAAATCATCTGCCAAACTCGTCGTTATGCATTCGGTGCAAGACGGGCAGGCAGATCGGCGCGAGGCACCCGCTGGCGACATCATGGATCACATTGCGGCGTTCTTTGACGCGCGCATCGCGGCGCTGACGGGTGCCGGTATCAAACGCAACCGCCTTGTCCTTGATCCCGGCATGGGGTTTTTTCTGGGGGCTGCTCCCGAAACCTCGCTCTCGGTGCTGGCGCGGTTCGATGAATTGCGGCTGCGCTTCGATTTGCCGGTGCTTCTGTCTGTTTCGCGCAAATCCTTTCTGCGCGCGCTCACAGGCCGTGGTCCGGGGGATGTCGGGGCCGCGACACTCGCTGCAGAGCTTGCCGCCGCCGCAGGTGGAGCTGACTTCATCCGCACACACGAGCCGCGCCCCTTGCGCGACGGGCTGGCGGTATTGGCGGCGCTGAAAGAAACCGCAAGAATTCGTTAACTGCACATTCGGGATATTTCTCTATATTCGCGGTTCAGCAGGCATGTCCCCTTTGAGGGCGACCCGACGACAGGATAATCGACCTTATGGTGCGCAAATATTTCGGCACAGACGGTATTCGTGGCAAAGCCAACGAAGGCGCGATGACGGCGGAAACCGCCTTGCGCGTCGGCATGGCGGCTGGCCGTGTCTTTCGTCGCGGTGACCACCGCCATCGTGTCGTGATCGGCAAGGATACGCGCCTGTCGGGCTATATGCTTGAACCCGCGCTCACAGCCGGTTTCACCTCGATGGGCATGGACGTATTCCTTTTTGGCCCGCTGCCGACAACGTAATAGGAAGAATAAACGCCCTTTTCACCCAAGTCCAAATTAATTTGCCGATTCCATAATCAGGGTGTATTACAATTCCATAGAGTTTTTCAATCCAGGTGGTTTAGCTGATAACTTAACGATTGATCAGCTTCTTCGTGAAGATTACTCGCCATGGGCGCGCAATAAAAGGATATCTGCCACGTTCAAAGAAGCGCATTTTATTGAAAAATATGGGTCAGGCATCAAACGAATCCAAGAAGGCTTCGCATCCTATGGTCTGCGTCCCCCTGTCTTTGAAAATTTCCAGCACGGTTTTCGAGTTATTGTCTCATCAAAGCTACTTTTCGAATCTAATGAGGGAGTAAGTGAGGGAGTAAATCTACTATTTAATCAGATAAGAACTAATCCAGGAAAGCGTGCACCATTTTTAGTAAACGAGCTATTAGTTCCTGTCAAGATAGTAGAGCGGTGGCTCAAAATCTTAAGAGATGATCATAAAATCGAGTTTCGAGGAGCTCCTAAAAGTGGAGGATACTGGCTAAAATAGAAATCAATGATACTCTTAAGTGGCACCAATCGAACTCCTATTTTAGCATTTAAAAAAGTATCCTCACATCATTTTATTGAACAATACCTAAGGCTGCTCTGGCGGCATTGATATGATTATCGTCGTTGCACTCTACCGCAAAAGCGCCATATGCTAATGGAGCTGCAGCAGCCCTCTCTATAGATTGTTCGTAGAGCCTATCCCATATCGTTCCGCCTTGTTTAGCATACTCCGTTATCAAACTCTTCAGGCTATCCTCTCCAAAAACCGATACGTGACCAGAAAAGTCCAGTGCAGGATCACCCATATGCGCAGTAGACCAATCTATGATACCAGAGGTCTTACCTTCCTTCGAGGTTAAGACATGCCCTGCATAGAGATCGCCATGGATGAAACAAGTGAATTCAGGCCACAAAGGGTCATTGTCCAACCATCTACGGTATCTGTTTTCCAACGGCTCGCTGATACCTATCTCAGATTTCACCAAGTGGATACGGTCAGCTATTTCGGTCCTCAATTCACTTGGAGTCATTATTTTCAAGTTGCTCTTTCTCACATCGTCAGCTGTAATACGATGTAATTCGGCCAATGATTTTGCCAGAGACTCCACATAAGCTATGCTATCGCGATCTATGTTCCAAGAAACCTCATGTGTTATCGCATCGAATGTCAGAGCAGGCGCATCCTCCAGTAAAGGGTAGGCTATTAGGCGCTCCGATACAATTTTCCAATCAGGGACATTGATCGACAGGTTTCTTTTGGCTAAATCCAATATTCTACTTTCATTTTCGATTTGTTCAAGCATATCGCTTCTTCGAGGTATACGGAGTACCCAGTTCTCACCGTTTACTTCCTTTACAAAGGCAACTCTAAAGTCGATGCCCATCTCATTGACGCTCATCTCTTCCGAAATTCTCAGCCCATGCTCTAGGGCTAATGTTTGCATATCTTCGATTGTCATTTCTATACTGTTTTCTTTTATTAAATTGGTACCAGTTCCCCCGACAGGACATTCTGAATGTCATATACAGGTGTAACACTTTACCCATATTCTTTTCGTATGGATAACACTTCCCATCAGGGAACAAAAATCTGATACATGAATTAATTGTGAGACAGTAGACCTACTGTCGCATTGAAGCCATCTCGGCGACTATTTGATTAGGAAAACCAAGGCTTTGCCATCATAGCCTTATCATAGAAGTATAACATAGTTGTAAAGATAGAAAATTATTTTTTATTCATCCATGATGTTATTATTTTATAATAACATCATCTAAACATGTCCTGTCGCTCTTTTGTGCTGTGATATTTCATACCTATTAACTGCTTTCGTTTGAATTATACGACGTTCTACTCACAATAGGGCAAGGGTTACTCATTCCGTAGGATGCGGTTCACGTATAGGAAGAATAAACGCCCTTTTCACCCAAGTCCAACAGCTTTGGACCGCAGTTGACTCTTTCGACACCCCTGCGATGCAACCCAATCCGGCTGACGGGGAGCCAGCAACGCTGAAAATTTACCCTCCTCTTTCCCACTAGCGGCTCCTTTTCCGACAACCAGCACGGCGGATCCCTGCCGCGGCGCTGTGAACGCAGCATTTTGATTGGTATCGTTGGCCTTCAGGCTCGTCAGTCAAACAGACCCAGGAGCAGCTCAGCCGGTGGCGCCCGGCTTTCGGGTAACGCCCTGGTCCCGCTGGTTTCGGCTTTGTGCTTCAGGTGATCAAGGATCTGCTTGATCACTATAGGGTCTTCAATGCAGGCGATGACTTTCATGGCGCCGCCGCAGCCGCTGCAGGTCTCGATGTCGATATTGAAAACACGCTTGAGCCGTTGCGCCCATGTCATCGACGCTCGCCGTTGTGCTGGTGTTGCCGGTTCATCAGCCACCCTGACCTTGTTGCCCCTGCCCCGTTTTGCCGGCGTGACCAACGCCCGGTGCCGACTGTTGGGTGCGAACACCCCGTGGAAGCGGGTTAGGTTGACTCTGGGCTTCGGTACCAGGGCGGCCAGCCTTGCAATGAAATCCAATGGTTCGAAAATGACGTGCGTGGTGCCGTCCCGGTACGGCGTCTTGAGCTGGTAGCGCACGTTGCCGCCTCGTGTTAACGACAGCCGCTTCTCGGATACCGCCGGGCGGCTGATGTACCGGCACAGCCGTTCGAGCTTCTTGCGTTCATCGGCCCTGGCCGCCACGCCGGCGTGCAGGCTGGACCCGGCTACCTTGCCAATCCCGTCACCGAACGGATCACCACTGGTCGGCAGAGTTTGCAAAGTGAACACCTTTCGCCCCGCCTGTGAACCGACAGCGATACGGTAAGTGATCGAGTGCCCCAGCAGGGGTGTCATCGGGTCGTCATCCACCGCATCCGAGGCCAGATAGCTGTTTTCGACATCCCGTTCCAGCAGGCCTTGCCGTTCCAGATAGCGACCCACCCGGTGGGCGATGGTGTGCGTCAGCTGGGTGAGCTCTGGGCTGGTCGGCGCCTTGACCCAGCGGAAACGCGCTGAGCCGTGGGATTGCTCGACATACACACCGTCGAGAAACAGCATGTGGAAGTGAACATTCAGATTGAGCGCCGATCCAAAACGCTGGATCAGGGTGACCGCGCCCGTCTTGGCCACTTGGTGGGTATGGCCCGCTTTCTTGACCAGGTGCGTGGCAATGACGCGGTAAACGATGCCCAGCACCCACCCCATGATCTCGGGCCGGCTGGCAAACAGGAAACGCAGCTGAAACGGGAAACTCAACACCCATTGGCGCATGGGCTGTACGGGCAGAACCTCATCGACCAGTAGCGCGGCGCTTTCGGCCATACGCCGTGCGCCACAACTAGGACAGAAGCCCCGACGTTTGCAGCTGAACGCAACCAGGTGCT
>NZ_VPBV01000055.1:0-5261 GCF_013418545.1 Acinetobacter sp. YH12136 | reverse complement strand
AGCACCTGGTTGCGTTCAGCTGCAAACGTCGGGGCTTCTGTCCTAGTTGTGGCGCACGGCGTATGGCCGAAAGCGCCGCGCTACTGGTCGATGAGGTTCTGCCCGTACAGCCCATGCGCCAATGGGTACTCAGCTTTCCCTTTCAATTGCGCTTTCTGTTCGCCAGCCGGCCGGAGGTCATGGGCCGGGTGTTGGGCATCGTTTACCGCGTCATCGCCACGCATCTGGTCAAGAAAGCGGGCTATACCCACCAAGCGGCCAAGACCGGTGCCGTCACCCTGATCCAGCGCTTCGGCAGTGCACTGAACCTCAACATTCACTTTCACATGCTGTTCCTCGATGGCGTGTACGTTGAGCGTCCCAATGGAACAGCCCGGTTCCTCTGGGTCAGGGCGCCGACCAGCGCCGAACTCACCCAACTGGCGCACACCATCGCCCATCGGGTCGGCCGCTATTTGGAGCGGCAAGGCCTACTGGAGCGGGATGCTGAAAACAGTTACCTGGCCTTGGATGCGGTGGATGAAGATGCGATGACTCCACTGCTGGGGCATTCCATCACGTATCGCATCGCCGTGGGGCCACAGGCAGGGCGCAAGGTGTTCACCCTGCAGACACTGCCCGCCTGCGACCCGGAAGATCAGTTTGGTGACATGCCCGGTAAGGTTGCCGGTTTCTCGCTACATGCCGGCGTAGCGGCCAAGGCCCATGAGCGCAGCAAACTCGAACGGCTGTGCCACTACATCAGCCGCCCGGCGGTGTCTGAGAAACGGCTGTCGCTCACGAAGAATGGCAACGTGCGCTACCAGCTTAAGACGCCGTACCGGGACGGCACCACGCATGTGATCTTTGAGCCGCTGGACTTCATCGCAAGACTGTCGGCGTTGGTGCCGAAGCCACGTGTGAACCTTACCCGGTTTCATGGGGTGTTTGCGCCCAACAGCAAGCACCGCGCCCTGGTTACACCTGCCATGAGGGGCAAGGGGAGCAAAAAGGTCAAGGTATCGGATGAGCCGCCAACACCCGCTGGGCGGCGAGCGTCGATGAAATGGGCACAGCGGCTCAAGCGTGTATTCCAAATCGACATCGAGACTTGCAGCGAATGCGGCGGTGCCATGAAGGTGATTGCCTGTATTGAAGATCCGGTAGTGATCAAGCAGATCCTCGACCATCTGAAGCAAAAAGCCGAAACCAACGAGTCCAGCCCGTTGCCCGAGAGCCGGGCACCACCGGCTGGCCTGTCGCCGGGTCTGTTTACCTGACCCGTCCCAAACGATTCCGATCACGATGCTGCGGTAATTCAGCCGCGGCAGGGATGCGTTATGCCGGCGGCTTGGGTTGGCCCCGGCTGTCGGGAAAAACGGGTGAATTTTCGGCGGGATCGATGGCTACACGGGCCGGATTCAGAATCACCCACTGGCAAAGCAGGCCGTCATTCGCGGTCTACAGTGGCTGGACTTGGAGAAAAACGGCGTTTATTCTTCCTATACTCTTTTATATCTGATAATTGCAGATTAAATTCAGATAATAAAACATTTACAATATTTTTGAATTGAGTTTCAGAATAAAAAGCTTTATTATGATGTTTTATTCTGGATAAACGCTCTAGTTCCCAATATCTTAATAATGACAATTTACCACCATCATATTCCCAAAGTGAAATATTTTGGTCGTGCCTTTTTGTATCTGTTTTATAAAAATTGGCATACTTGTTTATCTCTACATATGCAAATAAGTAGTAACCTTTTTCCAATTAAGTACCCTTTTATTTAATATCTTTGAGTTCTGCTTCTGTGGACTTTTTCTAATTTTGATTGTTCTTTTAAAAGTTTTTGATAAGAACCTTCTACGAGTTTTTTCTTGTCTTGGCATACAAACTGCTTATATGTATCGAACATTTTAATCCATTGAATATATGTCCAATCGGAAAAATTTAGTTCACTATCTAAATTGATAATTTTTTTCAAACGTTTTTGCTGTTCATAAGAAAAAATATTTTTTGTTTTTTGTTTAAAATTTAATCCTGGGGCAGTATACATATATGATAAAAAATCCCAATATTCTAACATTGTTGCTTTTTTTATATCACAATATTCTTTTTTATGGAAATGCACAAGAACTATAGACACGTTGGGTTTTGGTTTAAAATCTGAAGGCAAAAACTCATAAGCCAGTTTTATATCATATAACGGTTTGAACATAAGTGATTTTAATGTGTCTTTATAATATGGAGTGCCTGCGTATTTTAACATTGCTTCGTACTGCATTATAATATACATATCTTGTGGCGGGTTGATTGCTGTTAGTAATCTTGTTAAGATTTCTCCCGTCATATTAAACGGTATATTAGAAAAAACTTTATAATTGCCATCAGGAAGTTTTATGTTCATAAAATCTTGATTGATAAGTGTTAGTTTTTCACTATTCAAGTTTTGCTTTAAAAATTGATACAAAGAGGTGTCTAATTCAATTGCAATTACACTTTTACTTACTCTTAATAAATGTTCGGTTATTATGCCTTTTCCCGGACCTATTTCATATACAATGTCAGTATTATTTATATTGCTATTTTCAACAAGGCTACTAACTAATTTTTTATCGTGTAAGAAATTTTGTGAATCCCTAATATTTCTTTCCATAAATTCCCTTTAATTGCATAATCTTTAATAGTTTATATAATTAATTATAAGATGAAACGTACAGTTTGTCAACTATTGCCATTTAAATTGGACATATAGCAAGCATACAAAATAATGGTGTTTTTACATATAAAAAACTACTAATACTGGTTACAAATCTTAAACCAAATAAAAATTTGCATAAAAAAAGATGTGATGATTATTAAATTCTTCACAACTTTTATATGTTAATATTTAACCAAAACATTAGATTTTAATATGTTTAGTATTTTACTCTCATACTGGCACCGTGAAGTCTACGTCAATTCCCCAAACATTTAGAGTAAGTGCAAAAAAGCCATTTTTAAAATTTGTTTCGGACAAGTAAAAAGTTTTAGGCTCATCAATTCCCCAATAATATATATCTATATATTCTGCATAAAGAAATTTTTGAGATTCTTCATCGTATTTTATGCCTTCGACACCATATCCCTCTTGAAACCTATAATCGCCTAGTATATTGACAAATTCATGTGATAGATAAGGTATTGCATAGTTTTCATCATTGTTATCGTAGACAGCAATTAAGAGTTGGAATTCATAAGTATCATCATTAGAGTCGATTGCATTAATCGTTATCCATTGTAAACCGACACTTGTGTTGTCATATACAAAATCCTCACCTATTAAAACGGTAATAAACTCATTTGAAATTTCATTAAAATCGTAGAGATCGTAAATTAGTACCTCAAAATCTAATTTTAGACCCGAAAAATCCAAATCCATTGGCACAATTAGTAATGGATTTCTGTTGATTGAACCATATGAGGCATAGCTAACACCATAGTCAATTATGTCAGAATAATCAGTTATGTCAGAAAGATCCATATCGGCTATATTAATTATAACTTGTGAATCATGTATTACATCCCCATCTTTAGCAACTAAAAAGGTTTTTGAGGTGAAATAATCTTTTTCATCAACAGTATATTTGATAACTATAAAGCCGTATCCTTCTGTGTCAATGTCATAAGAAACAACCATATCTTTTGTAACTTGAACATTAGAATGTTTGTGGTGATTTATATAATAAATTCCCAGATATAAACTTAGTTTCATGTCGCTTAAGACTTCTTCTAAAGTGGAGCCTAATTTAACGGATTCAGAGTCTATATCAATTTCAATTTTATTATTAAATGCCAAGTTTTTTGAAAAATCATCGCTTGATATTTCATCTAAAATGGTTTTAATTTTTATTTCAAACTCATAACCTTCAATCTCAATTCTTGTATTATGAATGCCTTCATCCAATATTGTTTCTTGATCTTCATCAATTATGTCCTCAAAGCGAACAGTGTTAAAATATCCATTATCGTAAACTAGCACTATATCAGAAAAAAGCATACCTGCATTATATTCATTGATCTCTTCGTCTTCGATTGCGGTATAAAAAATTAGACCATAATTTCCATTAACATCTTTAGTTGGAGAGAGGTTTATAACTGCTAAAACCTCAAATTCCTCGTCATCTGCAACAAACAAGTCTTCGCGTATTAATGCTGCGTATTCGTTAAAGGCAAAAATAACATCTTCCGATATTTGGGTAAATAGAACAGCTTCCCAATTAGAAAAATAAGCATAAAAATCTTGAGTGCCTTTATTTATTACAAGCCGAATTTTCTAAATTACCTAAAGGAGGTAAGGTTCTTTGCTTAGCCGAAGGTGAAGGTCGCAATGCTGTGTTTTTAGCCAAGCAAGGTTATGACGTTACAGCGGTTGACCAGTCTAGCGTCGGCTTAGAAAAAGCACACAAATTGGCGGCTGAACAGGGTGTAAAAATCACCACAGTGGTAGCCAACTTAAATGAGTATGATTTAGGCGTAGACGCTTGGGATGGCATCGTTTCAATTTTCGCTCATGTGCCTCTTGAGTTACGGTTGAAATTGCATAAGCAGGCAGTGGCTGCATTAAAAGAAAATGGCGTCTTTATGCTAGAAGCCTATACAGCTGCTCATATTGACATGGATGGAGTGGGTGGTCCTCCTGCCTCGCAAATAGATATGTTTATGTCGCTTGAAGGGTTGCAGCAAGAACTAAACGGTTTGGATTTTATAATAGGTGCTGAAGTAGAGCGTGAAATCTCTGAAGGAAACTATCACCAGGGTAAAGGAGCAGTCGTTCAAGTGGTTGCCTGTAAGAAATAGTTAGTTAAATAGTAAGTTCTAAGGAAAGTAATGAGTACGTTTAAGCAATGGGTAAACCGTCTTTTAGGAGACGTAGGAACCGTTTTTTACCTATCAATACTCTTTATTGGTTTGTTTTTAATTGCCACAGTCAGTAACCCTGATGGCGTTCAAGAGTTAGCGCAAAAAGCACTGGATGCGACCGCTGATGACTTTGGCTGGTTGTACTTATTAGTGACCAGTGGCTTTGTCATTTTTACACTCTGGTTGGGGTTGTCACGCTTTGGCAGTATTCGCCTCGGGCCTGATGACGAGGCACCCGAGTTTAGCTATGGCTATCGCAAGGATGCGGATCATGCCCCAAGTGGCGGCCAGGATGGCCAGCCGGGACGAGAACACTGGTCGTTACCAGCGTCACCGGCCCGAGCAAACCCTGCTCTATCGGATCGTCGAAGAATACTAC